>CAZUUE010000010.1:0-10540 GCA_964623695.1 uncultured archaeon | reverse complement strand
AAGTGCCCCGGCCGGGATTTGAACCCGGGTCTGGGAGTCCGCAGCCCCCAAGGATGTCCAAGCTACCCTACGGGGGCATTAAAAATTAGTGTTTAGATCTTTTCTTTTTCTTCCTTGGTTTATCATCTAAAAGTTCCTCAAACTCCTCATCCGTTACGGGCTTGAGATACTCCAACTCTTCTTTAATCTTCTTATCCCACTTCATATTTCACCAAAAAACTTCAAAGAGGTATATAATGTTAATGCATACAGGATGGAATTGATCCCATTTTACGGGAACAATACCAAAACGTCGAAAGGTTTAAATATAACTTATGTCATTCAAAATTCAATGTCAATGAGTATTACATACCCGTATCCCTGGAACTTCTTTTTCTTTAGCTTCTAAACTCGTCGTTAATTTTGGCTTTTGTGGGGGTGTTCTGTCATGTCCAAAAAAAGGCGTTTAAAAAGGTTCTTGAAGGATGGAAAAACGTTGATAGTACCCATGGATCATGGAGTATCGAAACCCATTTCAGGACTTGAAGAACTTGAGAGGTTACTTAAAGATATAGACGAAGTAGTAGATGCCGTTGTCCTACACAAAGGGATTGTGAAGAAGGTTGAATACATCAACGAGATGACATGCTCCCTCATAATACATCTAAGTGCTTCGACGTGCATAAGAGAACCAAATGAGAAGGTTTTAGTTACTTCGGTTGAAAAGGCTATAAAGCTCGGTGCAGATGCTGTAAGTATTCATGTGAACATAGGTAGCAAAACCGAGAGAGAACAGTTGAAGGATCTTGGGAGAATTTCAGAGATCTGCGATGATTGGGGAATGCCATTACTTGCAATGGTATATGCAAGGGGAGAAGGTTTAAACGAAAGAGATCCTGAACTTGTGAAACACTGCGTTAGAGTTGCGTACGAGCTTGGAGCGGATATAGTTAAGACGGCGTACACCGGAAGTATAGAAAGTTTCGAAAGAGTTGTCGAGTTCGCCGAGATACCCGTCGTTATAGCTGGTGGAGGTAAGAAAGATGAACTCGAAATCTTGAGGGAGGTTTTTGAAGCTATGAGTGCTGGTGCAAGTGGTGTAGCGATTGGTAGGAACGTTTTTCAACACAGAAATCCGAGAGCTATGGTAAGTGCTTTAAGAAAGATAGTCCATGAGGGTGCAAGATTGGAGGAGGTGATAGTTTGAAGGAGATTTGGCTTTTGGCTTTGGGTGATAGTTGGGATGAGGAGAAAGAAAAGATAAAAAATGCGATCGAGATAGGTTTCGATGGTGTCGTCGTTAAGAAGGATTTTGAAGATCTGGCTAAAAAGTTGGGAAGGATAAAGGTGTTCGGAATTAAGGATAAGGTTGGTGACGAATTTGCCTTTATTGAAGTAAAATCCGCTGAAGATCAAAGAAAGGCTTTAGAGCTTTCCGAGAAGTTTGACTACCTATTTCTAAGTTTTTCAGATTGGAAAATAATACCACTTGAAAATTTAATTGCCATGAAGAAGAAGGCTAAGCTCATAGCGATGGTTAAAGATTTGGATGAAGCGAAGGTCATTTTGACTACACTTGAGAGAGGAGCGGACGGAATTGCAATTGAGGAGAGTAGGAGAGATGTGATGAGAAAATTTTACGAGCTGGTGAGTGGTGAGAGAGGATTCGTTGAGCTCAAGAAGGCTAAGGTTGTTGAGATAAGACCCTTGGGCGTAGGAGACAGAGTTTGCATAGATACAGTAACCTTGATGAAGGTCGGAGAAGGAATGCTCGTCGGAAACAAAGCTGGTTTCATGTTTTTGATTGCAAGCGAGAGTGAGGAATCTGAATACGTGTCCGCAAGACCCTTTAGAGTTAATGCCGGTAGCGTAAACGCATACTTAAAGATCGGCGATAGAACCAGTTACCTATCCGAACTAAAATCTGGTGACGTTGTCGAGATCGTGAATTACAAGGGAGAAACGAGAAGGAGTTACGTTGGAAGAGTAAAAATTGAAAGAAGACCACTTATACTGATAAGAGCAATCGTGAACGGTGAGGAGGGGACTGTGATACTTCAGAATGCAGAAACAATAAAATTGATTGATCCAACTGGTAAACATGTCTCCGTTGCGGATTTAAAGGTGGGTGATGAAGTTTTAGTTTGGATAGGTCAAAAGGCTAGGCATTTCGGGGTTGGGATTGAGGAGTTTATAATTGAACGATAATCCAAAAGTGATAGCACTTAAGCACATCTGGAGAGTTGAGAGTAAAAGATTTATATCCATTTTTAATCGTTACGTTGAGGGCTCGTAGCTCAGCCAGGTAGAGCAACGGGCTTTTAACCCGTTGGTCGCGGGTTCAAATCCCGTCGAGCCCGCTTTCAACTCAATGATAAATCGGTGGTAGAATGAAGAGACTTCAAGATCACATACTGGTTCCGAAGCATGAGTTATTGAGTAAAGAAGAGAAGGAAGAACTTTTAAGGTTACTTGGTGTTAAACCTGAACAGTTACCGAAGATTAGAGTTGACGATCCTATAGCTAAAGAGATAGGTGCAAAGGTTGGTGATATAGTTAGGATCATAAGGGAAAGTCCTACAGCTGGAGTTAGTGTTGCTTATCGTTATGTCGTTCCACCAACTGTTGTTAAGGTTAAGGAGGAAAAGATTGAAGAGGAGTGAATTTGGTGATGGTTATGTTGGATAGACGAGTTTTGGCAAGAGCATACTTTACCCATGACCGTCTTGTAAAGCATCAAATAGATTCTTACAACAGATTTCTCGATGAGGGATTGCAGAGGGTGATAGATGAACAGAAAATTATAGAGCTCGATGTTCCAAAGACTTACGTAAAGTTTGGAAGGGCATGGGTTGGAAAGCCAATAGTTAAGGAGGCAGATGGAATAAGAAGACTACTCTTACCGGCTGAAGCGAGATTAAGAAATTTAACGTATGCAGCACCTATATACGTTGAAACTCAAGTCGTTGATGAAGGTAAAGAGTTGGAGTGGGAAGTAGTTGAGATAGGGATGCTGCCAGTCATGGTTAAATCCAAGATATGCAACCTCCATCCAGACAACATAGACGATGCACTTAAATCGTTTAGAAAGATTGAAAATCTACCAAACGATTATGAAAAGAAGCTCTGTATGTCTGGTGAAGATCCTTTGGATCCCGGCGGATACTTCATAATAAATGGAACAGAGAGGGCTTTGGTTACGCTTGAGGATCTGGCACCTAACAAGATACTTCTCGAAAAGGAGGAGAAGTACGGTGAGGAGTTTGAAGTTGCAAAGTGCTTCAGCCAGAAAGCCGGATACAGAGCTTTGGTCGTTGTTGAAAGGACAAGGGGAAATATATTAGAGGTAACGTTCCCGCAATTACCAAAACCAATTCAGTTCGTTGTTCTGATGAGAGCTTTGGGTGTTGAGAGTGATAAGGAGATAGTGGAAATGGTAAGTAAGAATCCAGAGATCGTTAAGTTCATGCTTGAGAACCTGGAAGTTGCGGAGGTTGAAACTCAAGAGGAAGCGATAGATTACATTGGGAGAAGGGTTGCTCCAGGACAGAGCAGGGAATACAGAATACAAAGGGCAAACCAAGTCCTGGATCAGCACTTCTTACCTCACTTGGGAACCGAACCAGAGGCAAGAAGAGCTAAAGCGTTCTTCTTGGCAAGAATGGCTGAGATGGTGTTTGAGCTGCATTTGGGTTTAAGGAGAGAAGACGATAAGGATCACTATGCAAACAAGAGGTTGAAGTTGGCTGGGGATCTGATTGAGGAGATATTTAGAGTGGCTCTACTCAGGTTAATCAAGGATGCAAAGTATCAGCTTGAAAGGGCGAAAGCCAGAGGAAGACCTATGAAGATGACGACAGCCGTTAGATCTGACGTTTTAACTGACAGGATAATGCATCCAATGGCTACTGGTAACTGGGTAGGTGGGAGAACTGGTGTTTCTCAGCTCATCGACAGACACAACTACATGTCGATACTTTCTCATCTCAGGAGAGTTGTTTCTCCACTATCGAGATCTCAGCCCCATTTTGAAGCGAGAGATCTCCATCCAACACAGTGGGGAAGACTTTGTCCAAACGAGACACCTGAAGGACCGAACTGCGGACTTGTAAAGAACTTCGCCCAGTACGCTGAGGTGAGCGTTGGATGCGATGAGGATGAGGTTAAGAGGATTCTGTTCGATCTGGGTGTCGAGCCGATAAGGGGTGGTTAAATGAAGTGTAGAGTTTACGTCAATGGAGCTTTGATAGGATTTTACGATGATGGAAAAAAGCTTGCGGAAATCGTTAGAGAAATGAGGAGGAAAGGTAAAATTTCGGATCAAGTCAACGTTGCATATTATCCAGATTCAAACGAGGTTAGGATAAACACCGACCCTGGAAGAGCGAGAAGACCTCTCATAGTTGTGAAGAATGGTAAACCTCTTGTGACAGAGAAAGATATTGAAAGGTTGAAGAGGGGAGAAATAAGTTTCATAGATCTCGTTAAGCAAGGCAAGATCGAGTTCCTCGATGCGGAAGAAGAAGAGAACGCATACATAGCTGTGAATGAAGAAGATTTAACTGTTGAACATACCCATCTCGAATTGGATCCGTCACTTATAGCTGGTATATGTTTGGGTTCAATTCCGTATCCAGAATACAACGCATCTCCACGTAATACCATGGGCGCCGCCATGATCAAGCAGAGTTTGGGATTGCCATATTCAAGCTTGCATTGGAGAACAGACACGAGAGGTCACCTGATGCATTATCCCCAGATTCCAATCGTCACAACCGACACTCAGAAGGAAATCAGATTTGATGAGAGGGCATCTGGACAGAACTTCATTGTCGCAATCTTGAGCTATGAAGGATACAACATAGAAGATGCCGTAATTTTAAACAAGGCAAGCGTAGACAGAGGGTTGGCAAGGACGCACTTCTTCAGAACTTACGAAGCCGAGGAACTTAGGTATCCAGGTGGTCAAGAAGATAGGTTCGAGATACCTCCTTCAGACGTTGCAGATTACAGAGGAGCCGAAGCTTACAAGGATTTGGATGAAGATGGATTGATATTTCCAGAAACCGAGGTTGGACCTGACGATGTTCTCATCGGTAGGACTTCACCCCCACGTTTCCTGGAAGAATCCGCAACTCTCGGTATATCTCCTCAAAAGAGGAGGGAAAGTTCAATAACGATGAGATCAAATGAGAAGGGGATAGTAGATGCCGTTTTTCTGATGCAATCTGAAGGCGGTTCAAAACTTGCAAAGGTTAGGGTTAGAGATCTGAGGATTCCAGAACTTGGGGATAAATTCGCTTCTAGACATGGACAGAAAGGTGTTGTAGGATTGATCGTTCCCGAAGAGGACATGCCCTGGACAGAGTCTGGAATCGTCCCAGACATGATCATAAACCCGCACGCAATTCCTTCAAGGATGACAGTCGGACACATATTGGAGATGATAGGTGGCAAGGTTGGATGTTTGGAGGGAAGAAGAATAGATGGAACGATATTTCATGGTGAAAAGGAAGATGATTTGAGAGAGGCTTTAAAGAGATTTGGATTTGTTCACACTGGTAAAGAGGTAATGTACGATGGGATAACTGGTAGAAGGTACGAGGTGGACATATTTGTTGGTGTTATATACTATCAGAAGTTGTACCACATGGTTGCAAACAAGATACATGCGAGAAGCAGAGGGCCCGTTCAAATCCTCACAAGACAGCCTACGGAAGGAAGGGCTAGAAAAGGTGGTTTAAGGCTTGGAGAGATGGAGAGAGACGTCTTGATTGGGCACGGTGCTGCGCTACTGCTTAAAGATAGGTTACTTGAGGAGTCCGATAAGGTTGAGGTTTGGGTTTGCGCTAAGTGCGGTCACATAGCAACCTTCGATTACAGAAGGAACACAGCTTACTGTAAGGTCTGTGACGATGACAGTAACATCTACAGGGTTGAGATGAGTTACGCTTTTAAACTCTTGCTAGACGAATTGAAGTCTATGCTCATAGCTCCAAGGCTTATCTTGGGTGATAAGGCGTGAGGTGATATTTATGGTCCCAAAGATGATGAAAGGGATTAGATTTGAAGTTTTGAGTCCTCAAGAGATTAGGAGGATGAGCGTTGCGAAAATAATTTCTTCCGAAACTTACGATGATGATGGATTTCCGATAGATGGTGGATTGATGGACACAAGGTTGGGTGTGATTGATCCCGGATTGAGATGCAAAACATGTGGTGGTAGAGCAGGTGAATGCCCAGGTCACTTTGGGCATATAGAACTCGCAGCTCCAGTTATACATGTTGGTTACGCAAAATTAATTGCAAAACTTCTGAACGTAACTTGTAAAGATTGTGGGAGACTTAGATTACCAGACAAAATCAGAGATAGGTTCTTAAATGAGATAGAGAAAAGAAAAGAGCTTGGGCAGAACTACGATGAGATAATTAAGGAGGTTTACAGAAGGGTCAAAGCTGTGAAGAAGTGCCCACATTGTGGGAGCGAAGCAGTTGAGGTCAAGTTCGAAAAACCGACGTTTTACTACATAGATGACCACAAGTTAACACCCTTGGATGTCAGAGAGTGGCTTGAAAAGATTCCAGATGAGGATCTACCGGTTTTGGGAATAGATCCAAAAGCTTGCAGACCCGAATGGTTCGTTATAACTGTTTTACCCGTTCCTCCAGTGACCGTAAGACCATCCATAATACTTGAAACCGGACAGAGGAGTGAAGATGACTTAACTCACAAGCTCGTTGACATAATAAGAATAAATCAGAGGTTCCTGGAGAACAAAGAGGCTGGGGCACCTCACTTAATCTTGGAAGATCTCTGGGAGCTTTTACAGTACCATGTAACCACATACATAAACAACGAGGTAAGTGGTATCCCTCCAGCAAGGCACAGAAGTGGAAGACCTCTCAAAACCTTAGCGCAACGATTGAAGGGTAAAGAGGGTAGATTCAGAGGTAGCTTAAGTGGTAAGAGGGTAAACTTCTCAGCTAGAACTGTGATAAGTCCAGATCCATGCTTGAGCATAAACGAGGTTGGTGTTCCAAAGGAGATAGCTGAGGAGCTGACGGTTCCGATTTACGTCACTGAAAGGAACATAGATGAGGCAAGAGAGTACATCCTTAGAACTGAGCATCCGAAAGCGAACTACATCGTGAGACCTGATGGGAGAAGGGTAAGGGTAATGGATACGAACAGACAAGAGTTGGCTGAAAAGATCGAACCCGGCTGGATAGTTGAGAGGCAGTTAAAAGATGGAGACATAGTCTTATTCAACAGACAGCCCTCACTGCATAGAATGAGCATTATGGCTCATTACGTAAGGGTTTTACCGTACAAGACCTTCAGGCTTAATCCGGCCGTGTGTCCACCTTACAATGCTGATTTCGATGGAGACGAGATGAATCTACACGTTCCCCAAAGCTTGGAAGCGCAGGCTGAAGCGAAGATACTCATGACCGTTCAACAACACATACTCTCACCGAGATTCGGAGGCCCCATCATTGGAGGAATACACGATCACATAAGTGGTCTGTACCTTCTTACGAGGGGTGAAAAGTTGTTCAGTAAGGAGGAAGTGATGTTTCTACTGAGACCGCTCGATGCGAAGGAACTACCGAAACCCAAGGTAATCAAAGACGGTATTCCATACTGGACAGGAAAACAGATATTCAGCCAGATCTTGCCGAAAATAACCCTTGAGTTCAAATCTGAGATATGTAGGGGATGCGATGAGTGCAAGAAAGAGAACTGTGAGTTCGATGCCTACGTCGTTATCAAGGACGGTGAGTTGATAAAGGGGACGATAGATGAGAAAGCGGTCGGTGCGTTTAAGGGTATGATCATCGATGAGATAGTCAGGAAGTATGGAAACGATGTCGCCAAGAAGTTCATAGATGACATGACCCATCTAGCAATAAGGGCAATAATGCTTACAGGATTCACGATAGGGATAGATGATGAAGATCTTCCAGAAGAAGCTTTGGCTCAGATAAAAGAGATCGTAGCCGAAGCTGAAAAGAAGGTCATGGATTTGATAAAAGCCTACAACGAAGGAAACCTTGAACCTATGCCCGGTAGAAGTTTGGAGGAAACTTTAGAGGTTATGATAATGAGGGAGCTTGGAAAGGCAAGAGACAGAGCAGGGAGAATTGCTGAAAGGTTTTTGGGTTACAACAATCCGGCAGTTATAATGGCTGTAAGTGGAGCAAGGGGTTCAATGCTGAACTTAACCCAGATGTCCGCATGCATAGGACAGCAGTCTGTTAGAGGTGAAAGGATAAACAGAGGTTACACTTACTCAAACAGGACGTTACCTCACTTCAGACATGGTGACATAAGCGCAAAGGCGAGAGGATTTGTTGAAAGTAGCTATAAGAGAGGACTTAACCCCATAGAGTTTTTCTTCCATGCTATGGGAGGTAGAGAAGGTTTGGTTGATACGGCATGTAGAACTTCCATAAGTGGATACCTCCAGCGTAGGATGATAAACGCTTTGCAGGATATAAAGGTAGAATACGATGGAACCGTTAGAGAGCAGAGCTCCAAAACTATAGTTCAATTCGTTTATGGGGAAGATGGTGTAGATCCCATGAAGAGCTTTAGAGGAAATCCAATAGATATTGACAGAATCGTTAAGGAAGTTTTGGGTGGTTGATATGGAGGATCTTTTGAAGGGTGTCCCCCTTCCAAAATCTATCAAGGATGAGATAAAGAAGAAACTTGAGGAGATCAACGTAGATAGGAAAACTGCAAAGAAGATGATTGATAGGTGCGTCGAAGTTTACTATAAAAACTTAATAGAGCCTGGAGAAGCTGCTGGAATCGTTGCTGCCCAATCTATTGGAGAACCTGCAACTCAGATGACGATGAGAACTTTTCACTACGCAGGAGTTGCCGAAATCGATGTCACGTTGGGTTTGCCGAGATTGATCGAGATATTGGATGTTAGAAAGAAGCCTTCAACTCCCATGATGACCATAAGATTGCAGCCGGAGTATGCAAAGGACAGGGAGAAGGCTAGGGAGATTGCAAAGAGGATCGAAGCTACACACGTCACGGATGTAGCCGACATCTCGGTAGATATATACGGTCTTAAGATAATAATAAAACCAGATGAGAAGTCCTTAAAAGACAGAAACTTAAGCGTTGAAAGTCTGAAGAAGATACTTGAGAGGAAACTTAAGATGGAGATAGATGAGGAAGACGGTAAATTGATAATTCAAGTCTCACCGGAAACCGATAAACCTTACAAAACCCTGATGGATATATTTGACAGGCTAAAGAAGGAGGTGATCGCTGGGATTAAAGAGATAAAGAGGGTCATAATTAGGAAGGAAGGTGACGAATACGTTCTGTATACCGAAGGCTCAAATCTCAAGAAGGTTATGAAGGTTAAAGGTGTCGACTTCACGAGAACGCTAACGAACGATATCTATGAGATATACGAGGTGTTGGGAATTGAAGCTGCAAGATCTGCCATAATAAAGGAGGCAAAGGAAACTCTTGAGGAACAAGGTTTAAACGTAGACGTGAGGCATATAATGCTCGTAGCGGATGTCATGACAGCAGATGGATATCTGAAGCAGATAGGTAGGCATGGTGTTGCAGGATCGAAACAGAGCATATTGGCAAGGGCTGCTTTCGAGGTTACCGTGAACGTTCTACTCGATGCAGCAGTTAAGGGTGAAGTTGATGAGCTAAGGGGGATTACTGAGAACATAATCGTTGGTCAACCCATAAAGTTGGGGACCGGTGATGTCGAGTTGATTTACAAGCCCAAGGGGTGATACCATGGATGTTGAAAAGGTATTAAAGAGGGCATTAAAGGGTAGGGTTTATCTCGGTAGTAAGAGGACTATAAAGGCTTTGAAGAGGAAGGAGGCAAAGTTGGTGGTTATATCGTCTAACTGTCCAAAAGAGATCAGGGAAAAGATAGAAAAATATAGGGGAAACGTTCCAATTTTGGTTTATCCAGGAACGAATATGGAGCTGGGTGCGCTGTGCGGAAAACCTTTCAGCGTTTCTTCTTTAGCCGTGATAGATTCCGAAGATCTTTTCGTCTGAGGGATAGGTTATGGGAGTGAAGCTTTCTGAGGAAAGCATAAGGTGTCTGACTCTCTTTGAGAGCCTAACGGGCGCAAGTGTCAAAGACTGTATAGTTCAGGACGACAAGGTTATCTTCGTCGTTAAGAAGGGTGATATGGGGTTGGCAATTGGAAAGGGCGGCATAAACGTTGAGAGAGCCAAAGAGATAATTGGGAAGAAGATAGAGATAATTGAACATTCCGATATACCAGAAGAGTTCATAGCAAACATATTCAAACCGATAAAGGTTAACGTCAGGATAGTTGAGAAGAGTAACAAGAGAATTGCAATAGTGAACGTCAATCCTCAATACAAGGGACTTGTCATTGGAAAGGGTGGTAAGAACATAAACAAGGCAAAGGAGCTTGCTAAGAGACATCATAACGTTGACGATGTCATTGTAAAGTGATTCCTTTTTTTCAATCGTTACAGTTAAATAACGGGACGGACTGGAAGTGATGATCATGGGTTACGGATTAT
>CAZUUE010000009.1:0-10894 GCA_964623695.1 uncultured archaeon | reverse complement strand
ATCTACTGTTTAGGGCGGGGAGGATGTCAAAGGTAAGGTGTATACGAATCTCGAATCGCTTGAACTACACCTTGAAAGATCGGATCTACATCTGTTTTTACTATCTTAACTTGATCATCTATAATCAATCTGTACGCTTCCACTTTGCTCGATGTAAACTTTAGAATCAAAATCGAGTCTTCTTCATAGTCTTCAATTTCGCTCAAAGGTAAAACCAAACAGACCATAGATGGATTTGCTTTCCTTATCATATCTGGAAGCTTCTCGTTAATAGTACGTATAAGTTCATCGCGTTTCTTTGCAAGCAAGCCTATCACTACGAGGGGTTTTAGGGGCGTCATCATGATGGCGTGTGGCGGTGGAATTTGACCTCTCTCAAGCAAACCGACTATACTTTTCAGTATCTCATCGAATCGATTTGATGTCATAAATCAAGATGTTTCGAAAGTTTAAAAGTATGTCGAACCTTGTTGAGTCTCATGAAAGCCTTCAGCTCCTCCTTAGTCGGGTTCAGACTCTTAAATAATTTTAAAAATTCCTTTGGAATGACTATTGGATCTACATCATCCTCAACGACGTACTTCACCTCATCTGGATTAAAAGCTTCTAAGAATCTCTTGAGAGATTTCAGAGCTGGACAATTAACACCCAAGTCTCCAGTTAAAAGCGGGAAATCTCTGCAACTTTTTGGTCTAATTGAATAAATTGAGCAAACGTTATCCTTTAAGAATGGACATGGGATCTTTATTGGATGAGAAAATTCTCTGTATTCCTCTGGAATATCAACGTAATCTACATCCAAATCCTCCATGTAAACTTTACCGTCTCTCGGATCGTAAACAACCTTGCTTAGTTTTCTACAACATTCACCACACATCCTACATACGAATGGTATCCTCACCTTCGATCCCCTAACTTTCAACTCCGCAAACATCATACATAACCTCTCTTAAACTCCTCTTCGGCATAAGTTTCCTCAAGTATCTCCTTTTCAAGTATCTTTACGAGTTCCTCCTTCCCCTTCTCCTCAAGTATCTTAATCAATCTTGAGAAATCGGCAACTATCATCTTAGCCCTTTCAACGTCTTGCAAAGCTAAACTCATACCCGTAAGCCTACCGATCATGAGTATGGCAAAGAGTAACTTTTCACCACTGTATCTGTATCTTAAGTACTCAACAGCTTTGTTGTCTTCCAATCTTCTCCTTATTATTTCAACGACATCAGCAGTTATCTCAGCAGCCTCTCTTGCACTTAGTCCAAACTGCTTGTAGAGAATCATGTAATATGTTGTTTTGAAATATTAATGCTTTTGTTAAAAGCTAAATAACCAGTAACAAACGTAAATGTATGATGAAGGTCATCAGCGTTGAATTGGATACGAATGAGATGAGAGATATAACGAACGATGTTGCAAGGTTTGTGAAGGAGAGTGGAAAGAATGAGGGAGCAGTTCTTGTGTTTTCAAAGGGCTCAACCGGAGCTGTGACAACGATAGAGTATGAACCGGGATTGAAGAAGGACTTTCCAAGGGTCATGGATAAGATTGCACCGTACGATGATCACTACGAACATCACAAGACTTGGGGTGACGACAACGGTTCAAGTCACGTCAAGTCTGCGATAGTAGGAACGAGCTTGATAGTTCCTTTTAAGGATGGAAAACTATTGCTTGGAACTTGGCAACAGATCGTCGTTATAAACTTCGATACGAGAAAGAGGAGAAGGGAGGTTATACTGTACATACTTTAAATTACTGAACAAACGATTTCTCGCTATAATTAACCCATTTTTTGAAACGTTTCTTTTTCCATCTTTAAGCTATGACACTCTAAGATCACCTTAGTTATCATTAACTATTATTCTAAAGCCGTCTTTGGGTCACGATAGTTTACCATACGTTTTCAAATGTTCAAAGAAACTTTCCAAAGCTCTCCTCCTATGAGAAACTTCATTCTTCTCATCACCCATCTCCGCAAACGTCTTTCCGTCGTATTCAAATATAGGATCGAACCCAAACCCTTTCTCGCCCCTCATTTCTCTCGCAATAACTCCATCAACCCTACCTTCAAATGTCAAAACCTTCTCACCGTCCCAAAACGCAATCACGGCTAAGAAATAAGCTCTTCTATCTTCGATGCCCTCCATGAGCTTAAGTATTCCTTCGTTTCCTATCGTTTTAAATACAAACGATGAGTAGGGACCAGGAAAACCTTTCAGTGCGGGTATGAATAGACCACTGTCCTCTATAAAGAAAGGTTTTTCGATTTCGCTGGCTAAGATCTTGGCACTCAAACTTGCAATTTCCTTCAGATCTTTTCCCTGAGGTTCGAGATACTCTCTATCTATCCATTCAACATCCACGTTATACAACCTTCCGATCTCTCTAACCTCAACGAACTTTCCTCTATTGGACGTTACGAAGTAAACCTTCATATCCTTACGTTCAACCACAGTTTTATAGACCTTTGCAAAATTATGACATGCAAGTCCTAATACCCTTCAAGCCAACGAGCCCCAAATCGAGATTAAGAGAAGTTTTGAGTAAAGCGGAAAGAATGGAGTTAGCTAAGAGAATGCTTCTTGACGTTTTAGACGCTTTAAACGAGATAGATTGTGAGATAAAGATCTTGTCAACAAGTCACTTCGATTTGGAAGGATACGAAGTGGAAGTTGATGAAAGAGAGCTTGACTTAGCTGTAAATTCAAGGATAAAAGATGAGACAGCTGTTATAATGTCAGATCTCCCTCTTCTTAATAA
The DNA here is from genome assembly GCA_964623695.1 of uncultured archaeon. GTDB lineage: Archaea > Halobacteriota > Archaeoglobi > Archaeoglobales > Archaeoglobaceae > Archaeoglobus_B. The sequence continues at coordinate 8,134 of CAZUUE010000009.1, read as the reverse complement.
GAACATTTTGGAGGACTTCTTTGATACCGAAGGTGACGTAGTTATTGCACCTGGTAGAAGGGGAGGGACGAACATGATAATCGTGAGAGATCCAAGGTTTAAAGTCAGCTATTACCATTGCAGCTTCTTAAAACATGTTGAAATCGCCAAGAATTTAAATATGAAGGTTGAAGTATTTGATTCCTTTTATGCGAGTGTAGATATAGATACTCCAGACGATCTCATTGAAATTTTGATACATGGGAAGGGAAAGAGATCCTACAGTTACCTGTATTCGATAGGTTTCAGATTGAAACTTGAGAGGGAACCCAAACTCATCAGAATTATGTAAACCTTGAGTATCTACCCATGATCTCTCCATACTGTATAGTATGTTTTTGAATTTCATTCATCAGCTCATCTTTACTGTATTCTCTCCATTCTAGCATCTCATCGAGAACGTAAACCTTGAAGTAGTATCTGTGCGTTCCAGATGGCGGGCAAGGTCCACCGTAACCGTAAAAACCGAAGTCGTTTCTACCTTGCATGGCCTTAAAAGGCTTCTCTATGACCTTACCTTTTGGTATTCCTTCAGGGATCTTGTCGGTAGGTGGTATGTTGTAAATTATCCAATGCGTGAACGTTCCCATTGGAGCGTCTGGATCTTCCACAACTATCGCTATGCTCCTTGCATTCTCACTTAAATTCTTAAACGTTAGAGGAGGGCTTACGTCCTCTCCATCACATGTGTATCTCTTTGGAATGAAACCGCCGTTCTCAAAAACAGATTCAACCTTCAAACTCGGTTTCTCAACCTTTGCACATCCCAAGATCAGGATGGGTATCAAGATCAGCAACCATCTCATAAGTTTAATTAAGCTTGAAGAGATTAAGGTTTCGATGTTTGTTGAGAGGAAGGTAAAAGATTTCATAAACATAGATCCACTGCAAACTGGCGGAAAGCTTACAGAGGATGCAAAGAGGATGTTGATCGAGTGGGGAGATGGATACAGTGTCTGTGATTTTTGTCAAGGTGATTTGCATGAAATAAGAAATCCTCCGATTTCGGATTTCGTCGAAGATCTTTCAGACTTCTTGAACTGTGAAGTTTTAAGGATCACGTGCGGTGCGAGAGAGGGAAAGTTCATGGTTATGCACAGTTTGGCTAAGAAGGATGGGATCGTGGTTGTTGATTCGAACGCACACTACACAACATACCTATCGGCAGAGAGGGCTGGTTTGAATGTCGTAGAAGTTCAAAACAACGGTTATCCTGAGTACAAGATCGTTGAAGAGGGATACGAAGATGCGATAGTTGAAGCGAAGAGGAAGGGTGAAGTTGTATTAGCTGTTCTGACCTATCCAGATGGAAACTATGGAAATCTACCTAACGTTAAGGCGGTTGTTGATATTTGTAAAGACAAGGGGGTTCCAATTTTACTGAACTGCGCTTATTCGATTGGCAGGATGAAGATTGACTTTGAAGAGCTTAGTGTCGATTTTGTGGTTGGAAGTGGTCATAAGTCAATGGCCTCCTCTGGCCCTGTCGGTATCCTGGGGATGTCTGAAGATTTTGCGAAGATCGTCTTAAGGAGATCTGAGAGGTTTAAAAAAGAGGTTGAACTTTTAGGTTGTAGCGCTAGGGGAGTTCCCATCATGACACTCATGGCATCTTTCGATCACGTTAAGGAGAGGGTTAGGGTGTGGAATGAAGAGGTTGAGAAAGCTAGATGGTTCATCGATAAGTTTGAATCTTTGGGATTTGAGCTTCTTGGAGAAAAACCTCACAAACACGACCTTTTACACTTCAAAACAGACAAACTATATGAAATATCAAGGAAAGTTAGAAGAGGAGGATACTTTCTATATAACGAACTTAAAAAGAGGAGAATACATGGAATAAAGCCAGGGAGAACGAAGAGTATAAAACTTTCAACCTATCTAGTCTCAAAAGAGGATTTAAGAATTGTCATCGAAGCTTTTGAGGATATTCTAAAGAAGTTTGATCTTTAAATTTTGATGTGAGAAATTTGAGTGAAATCAAACATTAAGAACCTTCAACCGATCTCCTCAAAAATTTTAAGACGTTCTGAAATTCGTCATCCTTGTCGAAGTATAACGTTTTCACTGCAAACAACCTTGGACTCTTTAATCTTAATCTTATCACTCTGTTTCTTTCATCTACCTCGTAACCCTTGATCTCTTCAACTCTAGTCTTAAAAGGTTTGTAAACTATCTCGCCGCCTTCTATGAAGTAATATCTGACCTTACCAAGCATTATTATCGTATATAAAAAGATCATGGTGGTATATAGGGAAAAAATTGCCAAAGACTGTAAGATCTTTCCAGTTGTGAAGATTCTAAGAACTGTGTAGATTGAACCCAGGGTGGTTAAAAGTAGCGCAAATGCTATCCATCTTCTCCTGGCTATTCTGTTATTCACAGCCCTGTAACTCCAAATCATAGAAGTCCCAACGTCTCAAGTTCATCTGCGATCTTCTCGACAGCTCTCCTTGCATCGTCTGGAGTCTTTCCTCCAGTTACAACCATCTTTCCAGAACCGAATATTAAAACGACAACCCTTGGATCCCTAATTCTATAAACCAATCCAGGGAACTGCTCTGGTTCATACTCCACGTTCTCCAATCCCAAACCTACCGCAATCGCATTCAAGTTCAGTTCCCTTCCCAAATCGGCAGATGCAACTATGTTTTGAACTCTGACGTCAGGTTCCTCAATCACAGGAATTCCCAAACCTCCAACGATCTTCACTATCTGTTTTACAGCTCTCCTTGCATCTTCAACTGACTTTGAACCAGTACAAACAACTTTCCCACTTCTGAATATCAAAGCAGCAGCCTTCGGCTCCTTAGTTCTCAGGACTAAACCAGGAAACTGTTTTGGTTTGTAATCAGCATCTGGAATTTCTCTTGCAATCTTGTTTAGATCTATGTTTTCTCCGATCTGTGTCGATGCAACTACGTTCTCTATTTTTATCTTAAAATCCCTCCTCATACCCATCCCTTTTCAAGTGTTTTTAAACCCTATATATACTTTGTCGCAAAACGTTTATATCTGATTGGGGTTGTGTGTTTGTGAAGTTTGCACATCTTGCAGACGCACATCTCGGATACGAACAGTATCACTTACATTTCAGAGCCGACGATTTTGCAAAATCTTTTAAGATGGCCGTTGAGAGATCGATTGAAGAGGATGTTGATTTCGTTGTGATCTCTGGAGATATCTTCCATAGGAGTTCTCCAAATCCAAAGACGATAAAACAAGCTATAGAGATAATTTCGATGTTTAAGAGAGAAAATATACCGGTCTTTGCAATAGAAGGAAATCATGACAAAACAATTAAAGATGTTTCGATATACGATCTCCTTGAATCTTTAGGACTCCTTCATAAACTCGGTTTAAGGAGGAAGTTTATCAAGGATGAGTTTGTCAATTCGAAAAAGATTGGAGAAGTTCATCTCGTTTACGGGATCTTTGAGGATATAAGAATAGTGGGGGACACGCATCGCTCTTCATACCAATTCAAACATCTCATGGAGAACAGATACTTACCAGACGGCGACATAGTCGTTTTACATAATTCTGTAAAAGAGATAATAGATTTTGAAATTTCAGATGACTACATAACCATGAGTATCCTTCCAAAGGCAAAGTATTACGCATTAGGTCATGTGCATATTCCGATAGCAAAAAATGTAGATGGATCGTGGTTTGTCTATCCAGGATGTCCAGAGAGAACAGATGCCAGGGAGTTTTCATTAAGGATAGAATACTTTGAAAGCTTGGAGAAGTTCGATGGCGTTGAAAAGGGATTCTTCATCGTTAAAAACTTTAGACCAAAATTTGTAGATGTTTCCTGTAGGGATCTGATACTGGCAAATGTATCGGCCATCGATCAAAAGGATGCTGAGAGGAAAATTGTGGAGATACTGAGTGATATCGACAATGAATCTATTCTGATCTTAAAGGTTTTTTGCGAGAGATCCATAAGATTTGAAGATATCATGAGATTGGCTGAGAGAAAGGTAAAGCATGTTAAGATAAACTTTGAAAAGATTTCTAAAGATGAGACTGTAAAGATAGTAAATCCGAACGAATTCTTCACAGATTTTGAACTCGGCCTTCTTGAGTATTTAAGAAGAAAGGATTTTGAAGATATCATGAACATAGCTTTAAGCTTCATTGAAAAGGAATTTGATTTGGGAGATGTTAGGAAACCTAAGACACTCTTAGATTTCATCTGACAGTCGTAAACCTTTTACTTCAAGATTCAAAGGTTGATTGATGTTCATAAGGTGTATCGAGATCGAGAACTTCAAGTCTCATAAGAGTTCACGTGTAAGCTTTGAGAGAGGAATAAATCTGATTGTAGGAAGAAACGGTGCTGGTAAATCGTCAATACTTGAAGCTATATCGGTCGCTCTCTATGGTGTAAAACCAATTGGAGCTAGAAAGGAAGATTTGATAAGGGATTCTGCGAGTAAGTACGAGCTAAGATTGCACTTCGATCTAAACGGTTTCAACTACACCATTGTGAGGTGTAGCGATGGGAGTTCACATCTAAGGGGAGAGAAGTTGATTGAAGGGGATGAGAGGGTTAAAGAGTGGGTTGAAAGGAACGTTACACCTTCTCATATCTGGCTTAACGCAATATACGTCAGACAGGGTGAGATAGATGAAATTGTAAAGAACGAAGAGAGTAGAGAGAGGATAATAAAGAGAGTTACACGAATTGAGGAGTATGAGAGAGCTTGGGAAAACCTTGGAAAACTGATAAGAAGGCTTCAGGATGAAGTGGGAAGGTTGGAGGAAGAAGTGAAAGTTGGAAAAGAAGCTGAGGAAAAGCTGAGACGTGAGATGGCGGAACTTGAGGATAAGAGGAAAGAGCTTGAACTTAAGACATCAAAACTTAAGGATGTTGAAAGGGAACTCGAAGATGTTAAAAGAGAGAAGTGTAGGCTTGAGGTTGTTAAGTCTAAATATGAAGAGTTAAAGGATAGAAAGGATAAATTTGAGAGAGATCTTGCAATTCTCAATGAGAAGATCGAGAATCTTAAGCATCTAAGATCTAAGCTTGAAAGAGACGTCGTAGAACTTGAGAATAAAGTTGGAAGACTTGAGGAGATCGAGCATCTCGCTAGAGATTACTTGAAGCTCAGAGAGATCTATGAGAGAAGAAAGAGAGATGTTGAAATGGAAATTACTCGTTTGAAGGCTGAGAGAGAAAGGATTAAGGAAAAGATCGATGAGATGAGAAAAAGAAAGGCTAAACTGGAAGAGATCAATATGAAAATTGAAAGATTTCGTGAAGAGATGAAAAACCTTGAAGATAGAGCTAAGGCTTATGAATTGGCTAAAAGGAAGTTTGATAGACTTAAGGAACTTGAAAGTTTAATTGAGAGGTCTCCCGATGATATAAAGAGGGATATTGAAGAGATAAAAAGTGCAAAGCGTGAGTTTGAAGTTTTGAGCTTAAAGGAAAAGGAATTGATCGAAACGAAAGCAAAGATCTTAAATGAGATAGATAGATTGAAAGGATCTATCGAGCTTCTGAGATCCGCAAGGGGTGTCTGCCCAACTTGTGGGAGGTTACTTGACGAAGATCATAGAATGAATCTGATAGGAACGTATACGAGAAGGATATCAAATCTTGAGAGAGATTTGAAGGATATCTCCCTAAGGACTTCGGAGATTGAGAACAAAAAGAAGACTCTTAGGACTTTGATTGAGAGAGAAATGGAAGTATTAAGAGAGTTCGAAGTTTTGAGGGAATTTGAAGATCTAAAAAAAGATTTGAAAGAATTTAAAGATGTTGAGAGAGACTGGAAGAGATACAGAGAGATTGAAGATGAAATCAAGAAGCTTAGTGCTATTACATCGACGCTTGAAGTTGTCGATGAGAATGAACTTTTGGATAAACTTAGCAATGTCGAAAGTAGGATCGGAAAACTTGAGGAGGAGTTGAAATCGATTAAGATCGATGAAAAGCTTGAACGTTACTACGAGGAGTATCTGACCCTAAAGAATTCGAGGGATGAACTTGAAAAAAAGTTGAAAGAGCTTGAGGATTGTAATTCTAAGATGAATTATCTCCTTGAGAAGAGAAAAGATCTTTTAAAGGAGCTTGAGAGGACAGTTGAAGAGATAAAAGGCTTAAATTACAGCGAAGATACCTATAAGGATGTTCTGACGAGATATCAGGATCTACTCAGCGTATTTTCATCTACCAAAGCTGAAGTTGAAGGATTAAGGAACCTGATATCTAAGATTGAAAAAAACGTTAAAGAACTCGAAGAAGAATGTAAAAAAGTTAAGAAGAAAGAGTTGAGGCTTGAAAAGATAAAGAAAGTTGTCATACCTAAGCTTGAAGAGTTGAGAGAAAAGGTAAGGAAGTACAAGGTTCTTTTGACAGAATTTGCGTTTAAAGAGGTTGAGAGGATTGCAAGTGAGATATTCGAGGAGTTGACGGATGGAAAATATTCAAAGATAGTTTTAAAGAGGGAAGTCAAGAGAAAAGAAAAAGTCAGTGTTAAGGTTGTTTATCAGGGTAAGGAGAAGGATATCAGCTTTTTAAGTGGTGGAGAACTGATAGCTCTTGGTTTAGCATTTAGACTGGCTCTTTCAATTTTCATGATAAGAGGAGATGTCCCAATTCTGATATTAGATGAACCTACACCCTTCTTAGATGATGAAAGGAAGAGGAAGCTAATAGATATCATGAACAGTTACCTTAAGAGGATCCCTCAGGTTATAGTCGTGACACACGATGAGGAATTGAAGGACGTTGCAGATAGGGTTGTAAGGGTTGAGCTGCACGGTGGAATCTCAAAGGTTGTAGAAGTTACCTGAAGTATCTTAGGTCTTCATCACTCTTGTACTGTTGCAAGGCCTGCTCATGTGCCTCTCTTATCTGTTCAATGAATCTCTCCATCTCCCTGGCTCTTTCATCGAGATCCTCGACGCTCACCTTTAGATTTAAGATCTTCATTAGAACATCCAAGACGGCTTTTGCACTCTTCGGATCGACCATGTATCCAGATGTCACTCCCATTAGGCATGCAGCTTCGATCCCCTCAAGTTTTGATACACCCAAAAGCAACCCAGAAGCCCCTATTATTCCACCACTCGGTTCACCCCTCTCGAACTTCACACCCACCCTCTTGAGCTCTTCGATTAGTCCAGGTGTATTTGCAGCACCTATCACGTACGGCTCTTCGACAAGTCTTCCAACACCGTAACCACCCAACGTGAATATCCTCTTAGCTTTGAACCTCTTCGCTATCTCTATGTATGCGTTTACGAGTTCATAATGTCCAATACCGTCCATGCTTTGAAAGTCTCCGACAAGTATTAGCAAATCTGGTGATTCTCCCTCAGACTTGTATGCGTATATCTCGTTCTTTGGAAGCCTTATCGTTCCATCTTCATTGACCATCACTTGCGGGGGAAAGTGGTGTGAGTAAATCTCAACAACCTTGACGGCGTTCAAAACCTTAACAAGGTGATCGGCTACGAGCTTCCCGACATGACCAATTCCAGGCAGTCCCTCTATAAATACTGGATTCTCCAAACCAATCTCTTCTGGTAGTTTTAAATATCTAACATCAACCCTCTTCAGCATGCTTCCACCTCCCTATATTGAAGAAACCAACTTCTCTCCTCAACTTTCTCCTATATTTTCCGTAAGGATCTTCAGGAGAGAACTTAGGTGGTATGGGCATAAAAGTCTTCTCACTACATCTAGGACAGATATCCTTCAATGTGTACGTCCCACATTTGGCACACTTCCTCATCTTAACCTTCATACTTAAATTGATTTTTAAACTTTAAAGACTTTTTCATCTTGATCTTGGTTAGTCTATGACAAAGTGTAACCTTAACGGAAAAGGACGTTGATAGGTGATTGTATCGATTTGCACCTTAGCGATTAGGGTCGTTCATCGATCTTCAGATTTGTGCGAGTAAAATTACATATATTTAATTTATAAAATATAAATATAACTACCTCCCTCAGAATTTTGTTGAGAGTTTATATAAATCTGACAGTGTGAATAGCGAAGCTGGTGGAATATATTAAGTGTGATATGGCATCGGAGAGGAGGAAATATCGGAAAGAAATTTAAAAGTATATTTT
>CAZUUE010000008.1:0-11302 GCA_964623695.1 uncultured archaeon | reverse complement strand
CTGATGACAGCAGTTTGGCTATCAGGCATGGGAGATTGCTAATCCGTAAGGCGGGTTATGTGGTGCCCGTCGATGTAGCTTAATGTGCCACTGATGTGGATGAGGTAGCTAAGGGAGAAGCCCGTGCTTATAGTTTACAAAATACCTTTAGTATGAAGCACGGGCAACCACTACTTTATGAGTTGTCGTATTGTAGAACTTACCGATCAACACCAAAACTTTCACAAAATTCACTCAAAAGCTTTGCAAACCTAACCTTTGCAAAGTCCTCAAACTTCTCACCAAGTCTTATCCCACCCTCACACCTCTCAATGACTCCAAGCTCAAAAGCCCTTTTAAATTCAGATCCAGTACCACTCCTTCTGTAAAACATGTCAATCAGCTCTTTAAATCTCTCAACAAACTCTTCACCGATTTCACAGAACGACATACTTGAAAGAAGACTTACAACTTCTCTCGGAACACCGTACACATTCCCTAGGAACGTTCCATACGCATCATGAACTGGGTAGTGGAAGGATAGACCAAGCTTCATCAAATCCTTAAATAGCTTTACGACATCGTTGTAAAAGACAGTGTAACATAAAGTTAAGCAGAATCCCTCAATTGGACTTCTGTTCCTTGAAATCTTGAATATCGTATTTAAATCGATCTTTCCAATGAGATCATAAAAATCAAAACTCGAATCAAACTGAATTTCCCTTAAAAACAAGCCTCTCCTTTCAGATAGTCCCAAAATAGCTATAAACAATTTTTCAAATCCAAAATTCTTTGCGATCCTATATAACCTATCCTCGTCCACCCTTTCAAATATCTCAACCTTAGCAAGCTTGACACCATCCATTGTGGGAGACGCCATGAAGTTCTTAGGTTTCGTAACTTCCTTGGTCTGTTCAACGATCAAACCCATACTGGATAGGTAAGGAAAGAGTGCAGAGTATGGAACTTTTTTTTCGGTGCTCTCTAACGCTTGTCCAGCTATGTATAAAAAGACCAGAGCTTCAATGAGCTTCTTTGCAATGGTCTTTCCGTATCTGTCCTTCATCAATTCAAAACTTCTTTCATAAAACTTCATATCTTTATCCTCATAGATTTCAAGCCAATCTTGATATGGGACAAAGTCTTTTGAGAACATTTTTGAAAGGACATTGTGAAGGTTTTCTTTTGTTGTAAAGATAGTTCTTTCAAGATGATCATCGAAATCTGTGACAACAACACATTTACCCATTCTTTCATATCTCTTCATGTTTGGATACCTTGAAATGTCAAACATCGTATTCCTGCAAAACATATCAACCCATCCCATCTCAGTTCTGTAATATATCCTACACCTACCAACACCCTTCAGCATCTCCCTTAGATATTCAAACACGGTTCTCATTTCGACACCTCGAAGTAATCGATGTAATAGACGTCAAACTCGTCAAATAACCCCAATCTCTTCGCAATCCTCAGAGCTATTATATGTGCACACGGTCTTGAAAATTTTAAATTGATCTGAAAGTCTTTACACGTGCAAAAATCGTCATCAACTATGTACTCCTCGCTCCCAACGACGATGAAAAAATCCTTATACTTCTTTATCCTCCTTTCAACGAGATATCTGAATGCCTTTTCACCTCTCTTACCATAAAGCTTGGACAGCATTCTATAAAGATCTAAACTTAACCCCTTCTCAACCACATTTTTGATTACATCGTCGAGTTTCACATGATTAAGTAATCGTTGAGTTAAATTTTTCTTTCGTCTTTCAGATTACCTTCATGAAGAGGTTATTTGTAATTCTGTTAATCATGTCTATAACGATCATACATGCAAATGGGCAGTTTTTAAATCCCAGAATAGTCCAGATAAAAGCTGTAGCTGTTAAAACTGGTGGAAAACCGGAAGGAGTTGTCATAAACATAACCGTAACAGTCACGAACGGGAACGGCAAGGTCTTCGTTTCAACATCTCCATACACAGAGATCGACATGCAAGGTTCTGCCCAGCTCTCAGCCTTGACGGCATGTGATCTCTTAGGCTTAGATTTCACAAACTACGATTTTTTTTATGAGATAAAGGCCGATGCGCCGATAGTTGGTGGACCCTCCGCTGGAGCGGTCATGACTGTTGCAACGATGTGTGCTTTGAAGAACATCAGCTTAAGAAATGATGTATTCATGACTGGTATGATTTATCCAGATGGATACATAGGACCCGTTGGTGGGATTCCATACAAACTTAAGGCTGCAGCTAAGAACGGTGCAAAGTTCTTCCTGATACCGAAGGGACAAAGGATAGCCTATGTTACAGAAGTTTTTGAAGAAAAAAAGGGTCCTTTTGTTTTTGTTAGACACGTAACAAAACCAATCGATGTCGTTGAGCTTGGAAAGGATTTGGGTGTGGATGTTGTAGAAGTTGAGAACGTCAACCAAGCCCTTTGGTATTACACGGGTTACACGATTTCAAAGCCGAAGCTTGGAGTTAGCTTAACTAAGTATTCAGATATCCTAAAGTTCTTAGCGATCAAAATGAGGAACGAGACACTTAAGCTTAGAAGTATAGTTGGATACGTTAAAGAAGCGGAAGATTTGATTGAAAAGGCCAAAAAAGACTTTGAAAGAGGTTACTACTACACCGCAACATCGGAATACTTTCAGGCAAAGATAAAGTTGAGAAGACAGTACTACAACAAGATTCTGAAAAGCGATGAAGATTTGGAAAGAGCCTTCGATGAGATAGAAAAGGAGATAAAAGACGTTAAGGATTACTTAAAGAAACTTGAAGAGAAAGTGGGTGTAGAAACGTTTCAAATAATCGGTGCGGGAGAAGAGAGAGTTGCCTGGGCTGAGAAGTTTCTAGAAGATGCGAGAACATCTGGAAACTGGTACAACGCAATAGAATACTTGTCCCTAGCCAAGGAGAGGGTTGAGAGTGCAAAAGTCTGGCTATCTCTCCTTCAGATGATAAAGCAGGACATACCGATTGAAAGGGAAGTTTTAAAGAAGAGATCCGAGTTCTACTTTAGAATTGCCCAATCCCTGATCGTCTACGCAAAATCGATAAACGGATACAGTTCGCTCATTGATTCCGCAAGCGAATCGCTTGAAATTGCACAAAATCTGTTTGATGAAGAATTCTATTCTGGTTCTCAGATTGCATGCATGGATTCCATGGTAAAATCTGGATTGGCAGTTGAGATCATAACTCCCAGCGGAGTGTTTGAAGAGATATTGAAATCAAAGCTTGAAAGTGCAGAAAGTTCAGCAGAAACATCCATAGCAGAAGTTGAGGATGTCATAACTCCAATACTACCAATAGCCTACTTCGAGTTTGCAAAGAGTTACCTTGAAGATTACAGAACCAACGGTAGGATAATGGATGCTGTCTCATCGCTGATATACTACAAGCTCTCTGAAAGACTTTCAAAACTAATGCTCTTTATATCAAAGGCTTATGAAGAGAGGGAGATTGTAAAAACTGAGATTCCACCTTTCACACCATCAGAAAGCAAAGTTTTAAAGAAAAGGCTGGAGCACGTTGAAGTCGTTCCTGGATATACAGTTGTAACGTGTATCATCGTTGTACTATTAAGCTACTACTGCAAGCGAAAGAAGTCCAGAGGACAACGTTGAAAGTAGATTTACCCCTGCATTGTTTAAGTAACCCATTCTTTCAAGTGTCGCACCCAAGATGCTGTCGATGTGAACACCGACGAAACCCAAGATCGTTGAGATGATCAAACCGTTCAAATCCACAAGATGCATAATGAAGGCCATAAGGGAAACGATTAGACATCCTACAAAAGCCGAAATCTCACCTATAAGAGATATACCTCCACTCGTCCCAGGTTCAACCATCTTGAAGTTCGTTATGAGATAGACCCTATCGGCAGTCTTTCCAACCTCGCTTGCCATCGTATCCCCCAAAGCTGTTGCAATTGAAGCAACGAATGCTAACGTGAATACATCGTTCTTGAAAACACCGTAATTCATTGCAAAGAAAAGAGCTGGGAGACTGTTACTGAAAACGTTTGCGAATCCCCTTGCACCTCCAGACTGCTCTGCAATACCTCTCTTAAGCTTCAGATCGTATTTGTACTTTGTTATAGCTGAGCCGAGGATGTAAAAAGTTAAAAGGATGAAGAAATGACTTACACCAGCATAGACAATCGTTATCAATCCTATGAGTGTTGCACTCATCAAACCACTTTCATCTGCAATTTTTAATTTTAAAGCAAGAAAGCTAAGGATGAAGGAAAATGAGAAAGCCAAAACTATTTGCCAAAACTGTATGTTTAAGGCATAGACATGAAAGATTGCGAGCGCCGTCGATACTGAAAGTAGTATCAGAAGAGGTCTTGCACCTATGCTTTCCATGAGAGATGCGGAAAGCGAAGATACAAGGGCAAGCAGTATCAGATAGTTAAGATCCAATTTAAGAGTTAAGTTTAGATACAACAGGTAGAGTATCGAAAGTGTGAAGTAAATCAGTAATGACGAGATCGATCCTCTAACGAGTTTGTGACCGATGAGAACGAAGATCGATGTCAGTATGACCTTTGAGAGACCAAACTTCGTCAGTACGATTATCGTTAATGCAAGCAGAATTGCATCGAAATCACTATATCTCTTCAGATACGAAATCAAAGCGATTGGTATTGCCAAGATTATCGTTAAATCGATTGATAGGGGTGATGTAAGTGTTAACACTGATACGATCTCAAGCATGGAAGAGGTTAAATTCGTTACTTAAAAAGTTGATGGAGATCGTTCTTAAGCTTTACGAGAGAAAACTTGAATTGAGCTTAAAGAAAGTTCCAAGACACATCATGATAGTAACAGAAAGTAGCTTTCTGAATAGACTTGATGAGTTTTTAAGATGGTGCAGGAAATTCAAGATCAAAGAGGTTACGATATGTATCAGAGAGGGTAAAAGACTTGTGACATCCCAATCTTTGAACGGTGTAAACGTAAACTTCGTTATGGGTTACAGTGGGAAGGATGAGATAATCGATGCCGTTAAGGAACTTGCCAAATTAGTTAAAGATGGTCGATTAAATGTTGAGGATGTCGATGAAAAGTTGTTTGAAAGGTTTCTAAAGATAAAGAGTTCCCCAGATTTGATCATAAACGTGGGAGATGAGATCCCAGAGTTTTTAATATGGCAAAGCATATACAGTGAACTTTACTTTGCAGATATAAGCCAGTTTAGATACGTGGATTTTCTGAGATGTCTTAGAGAATATCAGAGGAGGGAGAGGAGGTATGGAAGGTAGACTCCTTAGAATCGTAAGAGTTATAGCGGATTACCAGTTTGGTAAGGGAGCAGGAAAGGCTCTCTTTCCAGAAACCTGTAAGTTTGTTCTATCTTCAAAGGGTAAGATTAGACAGATAAAAGATGGAGGTGTAAGAATTGCAACGCTTAAAGCAGATACAGGATTACTGACGTTGAGCATCGAAGGGGCTAAGAGATTGCACAGGACATTTGAATATCCAAAGTTGAGAGTCGTAGTTTTGAAGGAGGTTTCGAGCTTCATTTCTAAAGGTAGAAACGTATTTGCAAAGCACGTCATAGATGTAGATAAAAGCATCAGAGCGAACGATGAGGTCTTGGTTGTCGATGAGGACGACAGGCTTTTGGCAACTGGAAAGGCTATCTTGGGTGCTAAAGAGATGCTAGAGTTTGAGAGAGGTGTTGCTGTTATGGTTAGGAAAGGTATCTCTTGAAAATTTCAACAGCATCTTCCAAAGATCTTGGAGTTTCAAGCCCCAACTTCAAAAACAGCTTAACTATCTGAGGGGCATCCAATCCGTTCTTTCTTAACGTATCTACATCTGAAAGTATCTCATCCGGTTTTCCAATATCAATGACTTTACCATTTAAAATCATGACCCTGTCAGAATAAAGAGCAAGCTCAACGTCGTGCGTTGCAATCAATATAGTCATGCCCTCATCCACAAGCTTTAATACCGTTTCTATCAGCTCGTTTCTTGAACAGGGATCCAAATTCGCGGTGGGTTCATCTAAAAGTAGTATCTTTGGCTTCATACAAACAACAGATGCAATTGCAACCTTCTTCTTCTCACCAAAGCTCAGATGATGAGGATAGCGATCCCTAACGTTCTCAAGTTTAAACTTCGATAGAACCCAGTTCACTCTCTCAACCACCTCATCCCTACTCAAACCAAGGTTTATCAAGCCGAAGGATACATCATCAAAAACCGTTGGCATGAAGAGCTGATCATCCGGGTTCTGAAAGACCATACCTATGGTCTCAACAAGCTCTCTCCTATCGAAATCATCTATTCTTTTACCAAACAGTCTTATCTCACCATCTCCCTTTAAAATACCAGTCAGATTTAAAAAAAGCGTTGTCTTTCCAGCCCCATTGGGGCCTATGATCGTTAAGATCTCACCCTCTTCAACATCAAACGTTACGTCTCTCAAGACCTTTCTATCTTCGTAGGCGAAGCTTAGATTTGAAACCTCCAAAGCGAGCATAGATGCAAGGCTACGGCAAGATATAAAGTTGTTGCAATGAAGATCAGATCCCTTCCGCGTATCTTAAAATCTGCAATGACATATGGATTTCCCGTGTAACCCCTCAAAACCATCGCCTTGTAAACGTTCTCGGCTCTTTCGTAACTCCTTATAAAGAGTGTCGCTATGATCTTTCCGACGATCTCAAAGGTTCTTCTTGAACTCTTCCATTCAAAGTTCTTAAGTTTTAGAGATGTAGATAGCTTCTCGTACTCCTCAGCGAGAACGAATATGTATCTGTACGTGAACATGAGAATCTGGGTTAGCTTGCTGGGGAATCCCAATCTGTTCAAAGCCTTTATTGAGACATCAAACCTTGAGGTTGAAAACGCTACAAATATAAGTATCAACGCCGAAAAGGCCCTCAACAAAACTCTAAACGGTTCGTGACCAAAAACAAACATGGTAATCGATATTGCAAGTATGAAAATGGATCCGTACTTCAACTGTTCGAGAACGAACTTCAAAGGAATCTTCGTCATTAAAAGGAGTGAAATCGATACAATAAGCGCGAATAGACATGCTTTTAAATCTTTAAGTAGGACTATGGAAAAGAGTAGTGCAAGAATTCCTACGAGCTTTGCCCTGGGATCTAGATTGTGAATGATCGAATTCATGTGACTGTACCTGTCTATTAAGTGATGTCTCATCTTCTCCTCCTCGCGATAAACATAGACAAGCCAGCCAAACCCATCAGGTAACCCAATCCAGATACGACCTTTAGATACAACGGCTCCTCTCTCACGATCACCTTACTGACATTAACATCACACTCAGCTCTGTGTCCTATGGATTCAACCACAACCCTGTAGCTCTCCCCTATCTCAGGCTTAAATCTGAACGTTCCGTTTTCATCTGTTCTACCTTCGATGTAGAGACTTCCATCAGATCTGTAAACCTTCACATCTCCGTTTACAACCTTCTCCCCGCCACTATACCAAGCGTAGATCTCTATCTCATTGATCTTGTAATCTACATGCATCCTGTGTGCGTTCACGGGCAAAACCATCAACAACACTAAAAGAAGGACAACAACCCTCACGTTATCACCTCCCTCTTAACTCTCATGATCATGGCTACGACAAAGGTAGAGATAATTGCCTCAACAATCGCAATAGGTACGTGTGCTACGAAGAATACTCCAGCGAACTCGTAGAACTCTTCACAACTCAAGATCAAAACGGAAGATGTAAATAGAACGGCCAAGAAAACTGCAAGCCCACACACCAATCCAGCGGTCACAGGATTACTTTTTAATCTAAAAATCTGGTAAGATATCAGGGCTGGAAGACCCATATCGAGGGTGTTTATTCCAAGCGTTGTTATTCCGCCGTGCTGGAAAAGCAGAGCTTGAAGGAGGAGACCTATGAATATCGCTGGATAGGAACTGTATCCCAACAAGATACCAACGAGCCCATTTAAAATTAGATGGGTCGAAGTTGGGCCTATAGGGACATGTATGAGAGAAGCGACAAAGAAAGCGGAAGTTACGATCGACACCCTTGGAACATCCTCAACGTTCATCCTTCTCAACGTAAAAAACAGTATGATAGCTGTTGCTACGTATCCAGTTATCCATATCTCCGGCGATAAGACACCGTCACTTATGTGAACCATCCTACCTCCTTACAATTGCTATCAAAGATATAACTATCGCAACTATTGCAAGTCCCAAGGCTCCATAGATCAAATTCTTCATGTTACTCTCCACACTTATCTTACTCTCTATTCTTTCTGGTGGGAACTTTTCAAGAACTGGGACTATTATAACTCCTCTCTTTTCCATTCCATCTCCTTGAGCGTAAGCCCCTACAAACCATATACCAGGTTCATCCAACGTGTATCTGAATTCGCCGTTCTCATCTGTCTTCACAACCCTCGTGAACATCATAGGTGGATCTTGCTTGAATTTACTTTCCGCAAGCTTTACTATTGGCTCAGCTTCATCCTTGGTATGATACTTCTCAACCTCAACAACCGAATTGGCTAAAGGTTTACCATTGAATAAAGCCTTACCACTGAATACAAATCCTTCCTCAATTCCGTAAGGTCTCGTAAAAGGTATAACCTCAACCTCCTGTCCAACAACAGCATCCCATCCCTTCCAAGCCTCTTCACCACAGTGAATTATAGCTTTTGTGTAGTCCAGTAGGTTGTGTTCCTCAGCGTATAGCTTTACGGAAACTATGTAATCCCCCATCTTATCCACCTTAAAGGAAACCTTCCAAGCCTTGACACCCTCAAGCGTAACAGATTCTGGTGTGAGGTTTGTTACAACACCATCTGGATCCCTCAGTGAAACCTCAATATCTGGACAATCGAAAAGCTGATGTTCAAATGGATGTCCCCAGAGTATATAGAGTGTCTTCGTTTCTCCAAGTTCTGCCAAATAGTCTTCAGCCTTTGCATCGAGACTTGGTAGTATCATCGTAAAGTGTGCACTTGAAACACCAACAAGCATTGTCAATATGAAACAAATCACAACCCCTTTTTTCATATTCAATCACTAATATGATCTAACTTTGTATCACTTATAAATTTTTCGATTTTCATTAAATAAGACTAAAAACTTCATTAGTATTATCAATATATAGTATTCAAATATTTATTAGTTAAAGATTAGTCTTCAAAATTTTAACAGATGTATCATTATGAAGGGGTTTGTTAAGCAATTGTTGCATGAAAATGAAAACCATAATTATATCATAATCGGGTTTTAAACGAGTTTATTAATAGTTCATCTAATTTTATTTTTTATTAATCATAATTACCACCAAATCGGAAGCTTAGCAAATTATATTAAAATCACTAAAAAATTTGAAGATCTCTGTATTGGTTTGTAAAAAAGCTTAACAATAACCAATGCAAGTTTATTACCAACAAATCCTGAGATGAACGATATTGCGATCAGTGCAATTCCAAGATCTGCCTGAACCCAAATGTTGTGGTGGTATCCTAATGCTAACCAGTTTATGAGTAAGCAAACAGAATTTCCAAAGCCACCATTCAGTCTTTCGGTCAAGAATCCCATAAGGAAGAATGAAATCAAGCCATAAACACCAAACCATTCTGGATTTGTTATGCCATACCATGGGCTTACAAGTAGGCAGAGAGATACAATCAGTAAAGCTGTGATAACTCCGTAATTCTTACCTAACATCCTGTAGGATATAGATATCCAGAATACAAACACAAAACCACCAAACAAAGCCAAGCCTAAGAAAGGAACTTTGAATCCTAAAGCGTTCAAAATTGATCTTATTGGATAGATGTTTATCAGAAAGCTACAAAGTGCACTGCAAAATGCAAGACCAAGCTTCTTTAGTTCACCAGAAACAACGTCTGCAAACATCATTTTTGTCCATCTCCTTTATAAACTTTATGTGCCTCTCGATCACATTTCCAAAAGCCCTACCCAAGAAGTATCCAAACTCACATAAAAAACAACAAGGACTTTGCAAACAATCCCAAGTGACATAAACACAGTTTTTCACTATTCTACATGGAATTTCATGCTTCTTTGGTATGTATACCTTAACCCCCTTAATCTTCTTAATATCTTTGAACAGTTTACACTCTTCATCTTTGCTAACGTAATCAATCGTCTCATCGTGTAAATTGAAGATTCTATGGAGAACGACTCCATCAACACTTAAATTACTACCAAGTTCAACTATCTCTGGTATTTCATTTATATTTTCAGAAAATATTGTTATATCTATGAAAATCTTCAGCTTACTACCTCTCATTATCTTTTCATTTATAAGACTTTCAAGATTTTTTACAACTTTTTCCTTTCCCTCTAACGTATATATTCCAAAAGCGATTTCATCTAACCCACTCTCAAATATATTACCGATATTTTTGTGTATTAACGTACCATTCGTTATTAGACTTGTCTTTAGGCCTAAAGATTTAGCGTAGCTTATCATTTTGAAGAGTTGTGGATGCAACAAAGGTTCACCCCATCCGTGGAATGCGACCTCTCTAAAATTCTTCAAAGGCAATATTTTAAAGTCTTCAAATTTCAGGTAACCAACATCTCTACTTGTCCTCATACAGATTTTACACCTTAGATTACAGTCGTTTGTAACCTCCAACTGCATAATGGTTGGTTTTAAAAAATTGAAAAACATAATTATGCTTTAGCCTTTTTAATAGCACTTATAACACTAAATGCCAAGACACCAACAACAGTTACAAGTCCAACAATCTGATTTATTAACATTGTTTTAGCAATTTCCACAGCACTTGTAGCCGTAACAGATATTGGTGCACACATTTTTTTATCACCCATATTAAGATATACATTCACATATTTAAACTTTTTCAATTTTAGGTAGAATCTACTGAGAGAAATTTTTAAATACGGTAATATTTGATAACACTTTGATATGATGAGGTGATAATATGAGATGGATTTTATTTGTGTTTCTGATGCTATTGATGATTGGACAAACATCTGCAAGTATTGTTGACGATGTGCTCGAAAAAGCTAAGGATGTCAGTTATTACAAGGGAAATACAGATGTACTCGTAATGACAAACTTAGGTTACTCAAAAGGTTCTGAGATATACATGAGCGAGTTCTTTGAAAAGTCGGGTGTTCTATTTGATAAGAATATTGTGTTCGTTCACAGTCCTTATTACAAACCACTTTGGTTTGCATTCTTCAACAAGACTACTGGTGATTGTGTATACATTGAAATTAAAGGAGGGAAGATAGTCAAAACTGTCAAGGAGAACATAAAGGCTGACAGACTACTATCCAATCCAG
>CAZUUE010000007.1:0-12085 GCA_964623695.1 uncultured archaeon | reverse complement strand
GCCACGAGATTCATCCTATTTTTATTCAATATACTTTATATTTTCACACGGTCAGACTAGATGAATCTTATCGTCTCCAAATTCATGGGAGCCCTAGTTTCAATCTTGTAGGTCTTGTATATGCTTGAAGCCAAATCCAAGCATTTACTTTCTTCACCGTGAATGGTTACGATCTTCTCAGGCCTATCGCTTAAAGCCTTCACATAGTTCATCAACTGTCTCCTATCGGAATGACCCGAAAAGCCATCGACTGTTTCGACTCTCATTTTAACCTTAACAACCTCCCTCCTTCCATCGACTGTGAATGGAATCTCCTTCCAACCCTTCTGAACCCTTCTTCCCAGTGTTCCCTCAGCCTGGTATCCTACAAAGATTATGGTATTTCTCTCGTCACTTGCTAACGATTTAAAGTACTCCATGACGGGGCCTCCGTTTAACATACCAGAGGTTGACACTATCACGCACGGCTCCGATGAATCGATAACTTCCTGTCTCTTTGAAGGAGAATCAACTCTGACGAAACTCTCGCTCATGAAGGGATTTATGCCCTGATGGAATATCAGATTCCTCAGATGCTCGTTTAAATACTCTGGATAGGCTGTGTGTATGGCGGTAGCTTCGTATATCATGCCATCGATGTAAACTGGAATGTCATCCATCTTTTCCGTTCTTATAGCCTCCTCGATGACCATCATAACCTCCTGACTTCTACCGACTGCAAATGCCGGAATCAAAACCTTCCCACCCTTCTGAATCGTCTCGTTCACAATCCTTATCAAGTTCTCTTCAGCCTCCTTTCTCGTAGGCTGAAGGTCCTGACTTCCACCGTAAGTTGCCTCCATTATCAAAGCTTCCAAGCGAGGAAAGTTTGTTTCGGCTTTATCGAAGAGGCGAGTCTTTTCAAACTTGAAGTCACCTGTGAATGCTATGTTGTAGAATCCCTCACCTATGTGAAAGTGAGCTATCGCCGATCCGAGTATATGCCCGGCATTGTAGAACGTCAGTCTAACATCCGGTGTTATGTCTGTGACCACTCCGTAATCCAACGTTATGCAGTGCTTCAAAGCCATCCTTATCCAGTGAGATTCGTAAAGAATCTGTGTACCCTCCCTACTTGCAACCTCTATGAAATCGAGTTGTAGCAAAACCATGAGATCCCTCGTTGGAGGGGTCAGATACACGGGCCCTCTGTATCCGTATTTGAAAAGGATAGGTATCAAGCCACAATGATCGAGATGTGCGTGTGTTATCACGACGGCATCTATGCTATCCAAAGGCTGAATTTCAGAGATGTATAGATATGGTGGCTGATTACCGCTTACGTTTATTCCACACTCTATCAGTATCTTACTGTTTGGAGTTTGAAGCAGATAACAACTCCTACCAACCTCCCTTGCACCTCCGAGAAACGTAACTCTTACCCATCTATCGGAATGAAGTATGGGTTTATTTATACTCTCACCTATTCTCTTAAGTATGTCCCTTCTCTCATCCCTCACACTGAGAAGGTAGTTTCTTATACTTTCTACAGTCTTCGATTTTAAAGGAGGTGTTCTAACGACATGCGGGCTCCATCCAGTCTCCTTCAATATTCTTCTGAACGTTACACCACCCTTCCCTATGACGACACCTGGCTTCTCAGCCTCTATTACAACCTCGCAGTTTTCCTCATCGAAGAAAACGTTTGTTATCTTTGCATCTTCTGGGACTATCTCCTTGATTATCTTCTCAGCCTCATCCTTTGGCTTTAAACTCTTTGGATCCGATCTAATTATGATCCTCTTTCTGAGATCCTTCGCAAGCTTCTTCACGATATCTACATTGGCCAACTCCTGTGGATTCTTTACATAGATGACTAAGAACGGTCCCTCAAATTCCACATCTTTAACTTTAACTTTCTTCGGTAAAGAGTTTACAACCTTATCTTTTATCTCCTTCAGTCTATCCATCATGCTCTCCTGAACTTCGCCAAAATCTCATCAACCTCTTTTCTCTTCAACTCAAAGTATCCATCACGGGTTATCTTAACAACGTCGATACCGTCACCGGATGCAGAATCTCTCCTCATTGCAGAGTAAACAGCTCTAACCGACAATTCTACACCTTCATCCACACTCATATCGGATGAGTATCTGTCTTCAAGAACTCCGTAAGCTGTTGGGCTTCCAGATCCGGTTGCAACCACATCCAGCTCCTCAATCGCACCACCGAGTAGATCTATGGAGTATATGCTTGCCCCTCTCATGTCTATTCCACCCACTAAAAGCTGAACGAAGTATGGGAACCATCTGTAAGAGTTCAATATGTTCGATGTGAGTGTTGCTATCGCCTTCACCGTTGGCTTAAGCTCCTTTCTAATTTCATAGAGCTTGATCTCAACCGATATCAGTCTTGCCAGGAACTGCGCATCCCCCACAGCACCTGCAGTCGTCATGGCAACCCTATCGGCGATCTTGTAGATTTTTTTCGCCCTTCTACTCGCTATGAAGTTCCCCATGGTAGCTCTCCTCTCCGTAGCAAACACCACACCATCCTTACAGACTAAGCCAACAGTTGTCGTTCCTTTATACACCTTGTCATATACCTCTCTAAACATCGTTCACCACCGTTAAAGAATAAGTCTAAGACCTTTTGAAAAAGACGATATTTAAGTCTTTTCTCTAAATCATCGTGGAGTCTATGACCAGTATCTCTTCCCCATCTTTATAAATTCTGACATCACCACCCTCCGATACCACGACAGCTATCGCCTCGGTTTCTCTCGTTATCGCTGCGCATGCCAGATGTCTCGCACCGAAACCCTTGGCAATCTTTAAATCTTTTACAGAAACTTCCAAATACCTTCCAGCAGAAACTATTATTCCATTCTCATCCAACACAAATACACCGTCGAGTTGAGCAAACTCCATTATGCTCTCCCAATTCGAAGGATTCTTAACGTCTTTCTCTTCAATGTCGTGACACTCGTACGGATTTATGACGAGCTGTCTCGATCTCTTCAAAACCTCCTCAACATCGCCTATCACGAACCCCGTGCCTATCCTCTTTCCTTCCCTCCCCTTATGTGCAACATTTATTGCAACGTTTAAAACAGCTTTAAGAACATTTGGATCCACTCTCTCAGAACATTCCTCCAAAGCTCTTTGTAATTTACTCCTTTCAACATCTATAAGCATGACACCCTTTAAAATATCCAAATCCAACACTCCAACTGCTCTACCTTTCAAATCGAGATCTCTAAGATAAATCTGAAGAGGAGCCATTTCACTGACCTGAAGAAATGTTAAAGCTCTTTCGAATATGTCCTTACCACTAAACTCCTCCTCTATCGTATAAAACATACTTTCAAGCATGGTGACAAATCTCTTTGGTGTTAAGATGAACGTGAATTCATCGTTCATAAGTTCAACATCCTCTTTAGTTATAACTACGATCTTATCCGTTTTAGCATCTCTTGCAAGCTTTCTAGCCAAATCGATCAATGTATTTAACATTAAAAGGTAGTTACCGAAATGAGTTTTAAATCTAATGCTTGAATTGGTACTCAAGTTTTACGTAAAACGTGATGAAGACAAACTAAACCGACATCAACTTTTAAGAACTCAAATTGGAGTCAAATGTATGGATTTTACACAGTTTTCGATTTAAGGAACATTAAGCAACTTTAAACCTCTAAGTGCAATAACATAAGCTGAAGCGGTATGCCTATCTACACCTAATTTTCTCATTAGCTTTTCACCGATTTTGCTTGTATTAGCTGGATTGATGTAGGAAGCTTTTAACCCATATAAAGGAGCTTTCATTCTAATCATTTCTATTACTCTATTTCTAAAAGTCTGAACAGCGTAGTTATAGTTCTCATTAGTCCTTTCACCATTTTTAATCCACAGCAACTTCAACTTGCCCAATACAGACAAATCTTCCAAGTAAATTTTACTTACGCCATGATGATAAGCGTATTTTAGCATTTCATGGACTCTCTCACCAATTAAAGACCAAACTCTTCTCTTAGGCATATTTCTCGATTTAACTTCTCTGAACCAGAAGGTTTTGTAATCTCTTAACTTTCCATCCTTAACGATTGCTAAGTTAATCCTATCTAAATTCACATCTACCCCAGCCACATTCTTTCCCTTCGGTTGATCGTACTTCCTCATAACTTCCAAGTAAAAATTGTAGTCTACTGATATCTGAATTTCACCGTGTGTAAATAGTATTCCTTTGCGATTACCAAACCGCTTTAGCACAACTCTCGCATAATAAGGTTGCATGTAGAACCATAGATTTCTCAATATCAGCTCATATCTCTTCGGAGTTATAGGTTTAACGATTACATAAGACTTATCTCCTTCAAAATCGAATGTTAAGACTCTAAAAGATAAATCTTCTCGGATTTTAATATTGATGTTCATGTGCTTTCTTTCTCCTTCACATTGAAAGAGTAACCAGTTCTTAAATTCAACCTCCTCTAATTTAATCTCTTCTTCAAATCCCAACTCCCTATATAACCGATTTAACTCGTTTACAGACTATTCACAAAGATGGGAATTATGAATATTTAAGGAACTATGGAAACGAAAACTTTTAAATTAACCACATCAACTTAATATATCTCCCGTGCTTATGACAGCCGTTTGGCTATCAGGCACGGGAGATTGCTAATCCGTAAGGCGGACTATGTGGTGCCCGTCGATGTAGCTCCCCGTGAGGTGCTGATTCGTGAAGCACTGAGGGAGAAGCACGTGCTCATAGTTTCCAAAATATCCCTAATATGAAGCACGGGCAACCACTCAATAACTCCATAAACTAAGTCTATCGCTCCATCCACATACCTCCGATTGGGCAGAATCTCATAACCAACCTTACGATATCTTTTGTACATTGAAAACTGAGATAACGGTGGCTCCCCATTGCTTAGGAACTCGTTGAAGGTTTTTAGAACTACCAGTCTGAACAGCTTAGCCGTCGCTATTAACCTTCTCGCTACATCTCCAGAAGCATTAAATGGTAAAGCTAAAGTTATATAATCCATAAGGGATATTCCACCAAAAGTTTTACAAATATGTTGGTTGCAATGCTTAACGTGCCCCGACCGTTCCGAGATCCTCAGCGGGTTAAATCCGACTGAGGTGAGGTGCGTCGGGCGACCGTGATTACCAAATCATCCCTTAATGTTACTAAACCCTTAAAAGGGGTGGTTCGGTGAACGGTCAAACCATAACGGAAAAGATATTTTCAAGGGCATGTGGAAGAAAAGTTAAAGCGGGTGAATTCGTCCTTGCACCGATTGACATTGCCATGGCTAACGATATAACAGCACCGATCGCAATAAGGGCATTTAAGGAAATAAAGGGTAAAGGTGTCTTCGATCCGAATAAGATCGTGATCGTCTTCGATCATCAATCACCCGCTGACAGTATTAAAGCTGCGGAAAATCATAAGATGATAAGAGAGTTTGCTAAGGAGGAGGGAGTAATTCTTTACGATGTCGGCGAGGGTATAGCTCATCAGATAATGGTTGAGAAGCATGTAAAGCCAGGAATGCTCGTAGTTGGAGCAGATTCCCACACGTGCACGTATGGTGCCTTAGGATGTTTTTCAACAGGTATAGGTTCAACAGACATGGGTTGCGTCCTCGCATCTGGAAAGCTATGGTTTAAGGTTCCAGAGACAATAAGATTTGAAATCAACGGTAAGTTAGATAGACATGTGTATGGAAAGGACATAATTTTAAAGATCATCGGTATGATGTCTGCTAACGGCGCAAATTACAAAACTTGTGAATTTGCCGGAAGCGTTGTCAGAAGGCTGAACATGAGTGAAAGGTTTACAATGTGCAACATGGCTGTTGAAATGGGTGGAAAGACTGGTATAATTGAGCCGGACAAGGTCACACTCGATTACCTTAAGGTTGAATGCGACTTGGATGATTTCAAGAGCGATGAAGATGCAAATTACGAGAGAATAGTTGAACTTGATGTCACAGGTATGTCTCCGCAAGTCGCAAAGCCCCATAGGGTTGATAACGTCGTGGATGTTGAAGATGTTGAAGGAGTAAAGGTAGATCAGGTTTTCATTGGTTCGTGCACGAACGGTAGGTATGAGGATCTTAAGGTGGCATCTGAGATATTGGAAGGTGAAAGTGTTGCAAGGGGTGTAAGGTTGATAGTCATCCCAGCAAGCAAGAAGGTTTACATCGAGGCATTGAGGGATGGAATAATTGAAAAACTTGTGAAAGCTGGTGCCATCGTTGAGTTTCCATGCTGTGGGCCTTGCATGGGAGGAAGCTTTGGAATAATCGCCGATGGTGAAGTTAGCCTTTCCACATCCAACAGAAACTTCGTTGGGAGACAGGGTAGTCCAAAAGGGTTAATTTACCTCTGTTCACCTGCAACAGCAGCTGCATCCGCTATTTACGGTGAGATAACAGATCCGAGAAGGATTTAGCCTTGGCACCTTCATTCCTCGCCGAAGCCAAAAGAACTTCCGCACTTAGATTCGCCTTTAAGTCGTCAAGTATCTCTTCAAATCTTTCACATGCAAATCCATAGACCGTTGGACCCCATGAACTTTGTCCTATCCCCCTCAATCCAAGAGATCTCATGACATCTATAGCTTCGGCTGATTTGGGGTTAAATACATCTCCTTGCACTTCCGAGAACATTGTTCCAACGATCTCTTGTAACTTCTCCAAACTCCTCACAAATTCTTCAAATTTTCTCTCCATCACTGAAGGTATCAACTTCATGAATACAAAGTAACTCGCTTTGTAGGTTAAATGAGATTTTGGCTTCAGAATTTTAAATGCACGATCCTCCTCTCTTCCATGCAAACCTTTCCCCTTTGGTATGACAACAAAAACCTTCCAATTCTCTGGAAACTCACATCTGGTTAGAAGGGGTGGAAAGGAGCCTACTCCACCGTCAGTTACGAGTCCACCGTATTTGAATACGTAAGTTCCAACACCCGAAACCTTACCTCTTCCCAAGATCCTCGAAACTTCAACTATATCATGCTTAACATCATAAAGATCGAGTATCGCCTTTGCAATTGACAGTGCGAGTTGAGTAGTTGAACCTAAGCCCACATGCCTCGGTGCAAGTTTCATAACCTTAATTCTAAAACCATCGATATTGAAATGCTCGGCGATCTTCCTTGCAAATCTCTTCGCATCTCTACAACCGAAAACCTCAATTTTATCATATTTTTCAGCTAAAACCTCAGTTTCATATACATTTAAAGCTAACCCAACCGATCCATACCTTCTACCATCCACCTCGGCCGGTGCTATCACACCCAAATGCAACCTTGAAGGAGCGTTCACCTTGATCATCGTTACTCCAAGGATGTGAGTTTATTTAAGTCTTAAAACGAAAGAGTACGATATGAGAGAGAAGATACTTAAGGTTTTGGAGGGTTACGATATCGATAAAATAAAGATTGGAACTTTGGGAAGTCATTCTGCTTTAAACATACTGACTGGAGCAAAAGAGGAAGGATTTAAGACGGTCTGTATATGCAGAAAGAGGGAGAGGATAATTTACGAGAGCTTTGGTGTTGCGGATGAGGTGGTAGAAGTTTCTGACTTTAGAGATCTGTTAAAAGACGATGTTCAGAGTTGGCTTATAAAAAACAACGTCATACTAATCCCCCACGGTTCTTTCAACGCATACATTGGAGATCTGTATAAAATAAATGTTCCCTTCTTTGGGAATAGGGATCTCATGATTTGGGAGACAGATAGAAACAAGCAGAGGATCTGGCTTGAGAGTGCAGGACTCAAAGTTCCAAGGAGATTGAAACCAGAAGAGATTGACAGAATTGCAATCGTAAAGTATCACGGTGCGATGGGAGGTCGTGGCTACTTCTTGACTACAGACGAACGTGATTTTTACAGAAAGTTTGAAGAGCTTAAATCGAGAGGGATCGTTAAAGATTTGAAAGATCTTGAAATTCAAGAGTATGTAGTCGGGGCAAACGTCTATCTATCTTTCTTCTATTCTCCCATGATGGACAGGGTTGAATTGATATCCATCGATAGGAGATACGAACCTGTAGACGGTTTGGGTAGGATTCCAGCAAGTGTTCAGATTAAATCGAATGTTACACCAACTTACACCGTCATAGGTAATTTTCCATTGGTTTTAAGAGAGAGTTTGCTCGTAAAGGTGTTGGAATCTGCCAAGGCAGTAGTCGATGTCTCAAAAGAGATTGCCTATCCAGGTATGGTTGGTCCATTTTGCTTAGAAGCTGTTTTCGACGATAATGCTGAGATGTTCGTGTTTGAGGTATCTGCAAGGATAGTAGCTGGAACAAACGTAGGAATTCCTAACTCTCCTTACTCGTACATCCTTTGGGGTGAGAACATGTATATGGGGAGAAGAATCGCAAGGGAGATAAGGATGGCTATTGAGAGTGATGCGCTAGAGGAGGTTATTTATTAATTTTGTTTTTATATTAGGTGATAATTCTGTGCATAACCGTTAACAGTTATGTCACCGCTTGTCCTTGAAATCTTATGAACGAAACTCCCGTGGAAGTCAAGACAAATAAAAAAGTTAGCATACTCTTGGAATGGGGTCGGCTGTAGGTGGAGGCAAAACCTTTCTTGTCCCAATTTCGGTCTCAATCACAACCTCCTCATATTCAGAAGTAGCGTATCCTATCATTTCTGCATCTCTCTGTCCAGCTCTATGGAGAGCTTTTAAAACATCCTCAGCCAAATCTTCAACAACACCCATCACAACCTTACCTTCATTTGCCATACTCAACGGATCCAAACCTAAGACCTCACAGAATCCCTTAACGTCGTCTCTTATTGGTATTCTCTCCTCTTCAATGAATATTCCAACACCACTCTTCTCAGAAAGTTCATTTAAAGCGTTTGCCAATCCTCCTCTCGTAGGATCTTTCATAGCTGTAATTCCACCAACTTTTAAAGCCTCCTTCACGAAAAGCCAGACCGGATAAACATCAGACTCGACATCCATCTCAAACTCGAACTCCCTAGACAGCATAACCGCGACAGCATGATCTGCTACGTTTCCACTGACGATTATCGCATCACCATCCTTTAAGCCACAATCTCTGATCCATCTGTAAGGGTAATCTCTGTACTCCCTCACGACAGATATGTTCCTCTCTAAAGCGGAGTTTCTTATACCTATGCCAGAAGTATTCACGATAATTTCTATGTTTGCTGAAACGACCTTTGTATCACCAGTTATAAGCTTTAAATCAAGCTCCTTCACCCACCTCTCAACATCCTCCATTATCCTCTCAAAGTCATCGATCTTAAATCCCTCCTGAATTATCAAAGCCAAAGAAATCGAATATGGTTTTGCACCCATCACAGCCAAATCGTTAGAAGTTCCACAGACGGCTAAGCCTCCAATGCTACCCCCCCTAAATATCGGTGGGGATACGACGTATGAATCTGTTGTGAATACGTATCCATCAAAATCCGATGAATCGTCCATATCCGCCAGCGATATCTCTCCGATCTTATGACTACCAAATCTCGATATCACATGCTTCTTTAAAAACTCGGCCATGTACTTTCCACCAGCACCGTCTTCCCTACGTATCAACATAATCAAAAGTTCACTCCAACTTTAAATATTTCCCTATGTAAGCCTGACCAAAGCTTATCCCATTGTCACCGCATGCAACCTTCTCGTTCACATGAACGCTCACGTTCTTCTCGATGAGCGGTATGAAGTACGAGTTGAAGCACACACCACCGCTCGCCACTACACAATCGTAATCCTTCACGATCTTTGAAAATCCCTCAGCCAAATACCTTAAAACCTTGAACGCTATCTTACCTTTGCTTTCACCGCTCAAATAATCTTCCATACAGTCCGCTATGAAATTTGAGATCTTTAAAACCTTTACTTCTCCTTTCCTAACATCAAAGTCTTCATCTAAGTAAGGTTTTGAGTAAACGCTGGGTTCATAGGTTACTTCAATCTTCGGTTTGACATCACATTCAAACGGCTCAACGATACTCTCAAGTTTCATAGCAGGTTCTCCTTCATAAGTTCTTTCAAAGCAAATCTCAAGCATCGCCGAAACTGCATCTAAAACCCTTCCCATCGAAGTTGAAGCTACACTTCTGTCATGAATCCTCTCAAATATCTCAAAGCTCTCACCTTTCCTTAAATACCTCTCATACCCTTCAAGAAGCTCAAGCCTGTTCGCATTGTGGAGTAATGAAAACAATACTCTCAACGGATATTCCGTTGCCAAATCCCCACCTACAAGTCTAAAACTTTCGAGTCTTCCTATCCTCCTAAAGACTTCATTTTCAAAGTCTAAGAGTAAGACTTCACCACCCCAAATAGTTCCATCGAATCCATACCCAACCCCATCGACC
Organism: uncultured archaeon; assembly: GCA_964623695.1. Classification (GTDB taxonomy): domain Archaea; phylum Halobacteriota; class Archaeoglobi; order Archaeoglobales; family Archaeoglobaceae; genus Archaeoglobus_B. The sequence goes on along the minus strand of CAZUUE010000007.1, from coordinate 1,707 downwards.
GTTATCGCAACGGCTTTATCCAAACCTCTTTCGGCCATCACGGACATTGCATGAGCAAAATGGTGTTGTACCTTGTAAAGGGGAACTCCTAACCTTTTTGAAATTTTTTCTGCAAAGTTCGTCGTATTGTATAGCGGATGAAGATCACAAGCTATAAATTTTGGCTTTAGATCTACAAAATTCGTGAAGAATTCTACGGCCCTCTTGAAAAATTCGTTGTAGGTTTTGAAGTTAGATGTGTTACCTATGTACTGGGAAAGTATAGCCTTTCCATCCTTGACAACCGTTATCGAATTGTAAAGCTCAGCTCCAACTGTTAAGCAATCCAAACAACCATCGAGCTCTATGACCTTCGGAACGAAGCCTCTTGATCTCCTTATAATCAACCTCCTTCCACCAACGAACTTTATCACGGAATCGTCAACTCTGTTGTGAATCTTTAGATTGTGCCTCAAATATGCATCAAGCTTTAAGCTAAAAACACCGTCATATATGAACATAGGCTCACCAGGTTTGTTTGCAGATGTCATTACAATGAAGTCAGATTCCAGGTGTTGAAACAGTATGTAATGCAAAGGGGAATATGGAAGCATTACTCCTATCGTGTTCAAGTAGGGTGCGACTGCGAAGAAATTGTCGGGATCCTTCTTCTTTAAGATAGTAATCGGTCTTATGTAACTCTCCATTTCCTCCTCTTCTCTTTCATTTACATAAGCGACCTCCTTAACCACGTTCATGTTTCTTGCCATGATTGCAAAGGGTTGCTGGGGTCTTCCAAGCTTCTCCCTGAGTTTAAAGACGACATCATCTTCAGTATTGCATGCGATGTGATAACCACCTATCCCCTTAATTGCAACCATCTTTCCACGATCTATGAGTTTAGCAGTTTTTATCACAGCATCTATACCTTCTATTTTAACATCATCACAAATCAGTTCGTAATGGGGACCACACTTTGAACATGCTATAGATTGTGCATAATATCTCCTATCCAAAACGTTCCAATACTCCTCTTTACAATCGTCACACAAAGGAAATTCGTTAAAAGTTGTATTCTCTCGATCGTAAGGTAGTTTCATAGCCACGGAAAATCTAGGTCCACAGTCGGTGCATGATATGAAGTAGTAAAGGTATCTTCTGTTACTTGGATCAAAGAGCTCTTTTAAGCAAAATCTACAGATTGCAACGTCTGGTGGCGGTAGAGATAAACCACCTTTTTTACCACCACTCTTCTCAATCTTAAAATCTTTGTAACGTAACTCTGGAATTTCCTCAATTTCAACATCATGTATCTCAGAGATCGGTGGTTTCTCCTCCTTCAAACGTCTTACAAATTCATCTACACATCTATCAATAACTATTTCAACGCATCCTGTTCCAGTGTTTTTCACGTAACCTTTAAGGTTCATCGACTTGGCTAACCTGTAAACAAACGGTCTGAACCCGACACCCTGAACGATACCCCTAACTGTTATTCGATACACAAGGATAGTTTGTTAAAAGTTGTATATAACTTCACCGTGTAGAGGTTGCCCCCGTTTATGCCTGGGACCGGCATTCGGGCTTTAGTGACCGCGGGCTGAACGGCTCGCCCGAAGGCTCGCCGCTTACACCCCGGTCCTATCAAACGGGTCTTCTACCCGCGCCCTCAAGGGCGGCTCTTTTCGGGGACGGCTTCAGGCTTAGATGCTTTCAGCCTTTAGCCGC
>CAZUUE010000006.1:0-12148 GCA_964623695.1 uncultured archaeon | reverse complement strand
AAAGCTTTTGTTATTTGAGGAGCTGTAGACTTCCTGTGATCTTATCGATCTTCTCCGCATAATCTGGACCAATTACGATAGCCGTTACTGTATTTGGAGGTATCTCCGTCAAACCAGAATCTACAACGACACCAGTCGGTAATCCCATCTTTTCCGCTTTCTCTTTGATTTTCATGAGTTCATCTAAGCTTTCAACTCTTAAAACGATCTTTTTCTGTCCCTGCTTCTTCCAAACTTCAGCTATCTCCCTATCTGCATTTTCGTAACCTATTATCGAAGCGTGCGCAACTTGAACTGCCAGCTTACCTCTAGAAATCTTCAAGTCATCCCTAACCACTATGACCTGTTTCACCTCCTTCATCGAGCGACACCATCAACCGATACGTTTAATAGATATTAATTCAACTTTTCATGTGAGATACATAGATCTTCCCCTACATCACGGAAAAACACCACCATGGCTGTTTAAGAGGATGGTTAAACTTGCGAATTGTATAGTTGACATAATAATTGAGGAGTTTAGTGAGAAGGAACTGATAAGAAGGTTGTCAGATCCCATATTCTTCCAAGCCTTTTCAAACGTCTTGGGATTCGACTGGAACTCTTCAGGATCGACAACGGTATTAACAGCCGTTCTAAAGTTTGTCTTAAACTCAAAAGATTACGAGATTAAGGTTGCGGGAGGTAAAGGTTTACATGCCTTGAAAACACCGGAAGAGATAAGGATTCTATCCGATGAAAGAGCGGATGAGCTCATCAGAATCAGTAGACTTTCGGCTAAGATGGACAACGTCGCTTTACAGGATGGTTACGATCTCTACCATCACACGATATTTTTTACAAAGAAGGATTGGTGCGTCATTCAGCAAGGTATGAACACAAGGTTAAAACTTGCAAGACGCTACCATTTAAGTTCCTTCAAAGATCAGAAGATAATAACACAAAGAATCGAGAACGAAGTTCTAAATTTGATATCTGACAAGAGTGAAGAATGCAGGAATGTTATCTTAGACATCGTTAGAGATGGTGAATTCAAGAGATTTAAGTTACCGAAGACTATAGATTGGAAAGCCTTAGAGATCGCTTACAATCTTCAGCCTGAAAGCTTTGAAGAGTTGTTGCTGATCAGAGGGATTGGGAAGAAAACGATGAGAGCTTTGGCTCTGATATCTGAGATAGTATACAAAACACCTTACGATAAAACCGATCCAGCAAAGTTCTGTTTCGCATTTGGTGGAAAAGACAAGGTGCCATATCCAATAGATGTAAAAACTTACGATGAAGTCATAGCTTTTTTGAAGGATGTTTTGAGCCAAAGAAGAATAGATGAATTTAGGAGTATCTACGAGAAACTTGCTCGGGTGCAAGCCTCGTTAATATCTGATAGTCGGTAATAACACCAACCGGATTCCCCTCATCCGTGACAACTATAAGTCTGACGTTGTGATCTCTCATCAATCTCAAAGCTTCGCTAAGTTTTGTATCCTTTTCAACCTTGATTATCATCGGATCCATGTAATCTTTAACCTTCGCATCACACCTACCTTCGACAAAGGCTTCAACTGCGTTCCTTAATGAGAATATACCCACAAACTCCTTTCCCTTCTTCACCGGTGCCCTGTGTATCTGATGATCGAGTAAGATCTTAGAAGCCGTAACTATGTCATCGTTCGCGTTTACAGTTACTATAGGTGCCGACATGTGCATGCCAACGGTATCTTTTGGAATTGCGTGTATCTTACTTATCGATGCGATGACCATGTTTTCCGTGTCATCCCTACCCATTACTTTCCCAAACACCATCATCTCATTCACGGGAGTTGGGCCTATCGTTATATCATCGTTTGGCATTATCTTTCTTATGTTCCCAATGATCCTAATTCTCGCTTCGCATATCTCTGGATGCGGTAGAGATGGAAATATGAGTTCCTCTGCACTCAGATCTTCCATTAGCTTTCTGTTCACAATTACCGGAACTTTGACTGCCTTTTCTGGTTCTGTAATTGATAGAAGCTCAAAGGCCTTTGCGGTTGGTCTGTAACCACCCTTTGGCCCTGGAGCACCTTCGACCAATCCCAAAGCCCTCAAGGCCTGCATCTGATTTCTAACTGTTCCTGGATTCCTGTTGATCAGTTCAGAAATCTCGTCACCTTTAACTGGTAAACCTTTTTTCTTATAAAGTGTTATCAATGCGTTGAGTATATCTCTTTGAACTTGAGTGAGTTTCAATGCCATATCTTTAAATACTAAACTAAGTATATTATACTTTTCCTCCTCACATGAAGTCAAGTAAAGTCTTTGGTCTTTTTGTGAGAATGACTATTTTACTCAGATCCTCCTCAAATGCACTTTCAAGAGATTTGTTTCTTAAAACCGCCGCTGGATGGTATGTTGGGACTATCTTAACAGCCTTCCCCCATCTCTCCACTTCAAAAACCCTACCCCTATCCCTACCGATCCCTCTAAAGTTAAAACCGAACTCCTTTAAGATGACTTCAGCGGAGAACCTACCCAAGCAAACTATCACATCTGGTTTTATAACTTCGAGCTGTTCCAATAGGTAGGGTTTACATGACGAAATCTCTTCCGGCTTCGGATCTCTGTTCATCGGTGGTCTGCACTTCAGGACGTTCGTTATGTAAACTTTGCATCTATCTATACCCACCTTCTTAAAAACATCGTTCAGATACCTTCCAGCTCTCCCAACGAAAGGTTTACCTTGTAAATCCTCCTCTCTACCAGGAGCCTCTCCAACGAAAACTATTCTTGCTTTTGGATTTCCATCCCCTGGAACATAATTCTTCTTGAACTTCCAAAGTTCACATTTCTTACATGATCTTATCATTTTAGCTATCTCTTCGATACTCATCCGATCACCTTAAGCATGTGAAGTATAAATTCTTCTGACCTTATGACGCTCGATCTTTCGATTCTAAGTCTTCTAAGTTCTTTACCACTCAACCTTCCAAGTTTAACCCTTTCAACTATCTTATCAAGGAGGAAAGGACAGTCTATCACAAAAACGACACATTTAAGTTTATTTAAATATCTCAGCAACTCACACCCCCTACCAATCACGATCCTATCTTCGAAATCCTTTAGGACTATTTCTGTGAAATCCCTTAAGATATCAACGATACTTCCAACGTTTAAACTTATCTCATTTATCTTTTCATTGAAAAGGGTTCTTACCGTATCTAAATCTACAAATTCAACCGCATTTTTTAAACCCAATGCTCTCGGAATGTGTCTTGCAATCTCTTTGCATACATCTCTAACAAAGGATTCTTCTCTCTTAAAGTCCGCCAAAACCCTTACAGTGTTAGGCGTCGCACTCACTGCAATGTAATCGGGTTCTTCGACCACCTTACACTTAACGTAAATCCTAACGGGATCGTCAAACTCTAAAACTGCATCCTTGTATCTCATCCTTACGTTCAGATCGAAATTGAAGCTAGTTTTGTTTCTATCTAAATTTTTAAGAATCCTTTTGGCCATCTCCTCGATGACTTTGTCATCTACAACTGCACTTTCAATGTTCTTGAGAACTTCAACTATCCTTTCAACTCCATCGCATCTGTAGAATACGGTAAACCTTCTGATCTCAAACCCGTTCACCTTCAAATTCATACCTCCATCATCAGACAGGCCCCCTTTGCGACAGCCAATGGATCTCTCAACGTTTTTACGATCGGTCTGAATTCTGGCATTAGATGACTGTATATTCTCATCTTTAAAATGTTCTCATTTAAGTTTCCTCCAATTCTGCCCCCTATCACGACTGCTTCAGGATCTATTAGAGTTATGGCATTTGCTATTGAGATGCAAAACATTTCAAATCCTCTCAACTCATATATCTTCCCATTCTCAACGATTTCCTTGGGATCAAGCCCATTCCTCATCAAGCTCCATCCGCCAAAGTAACATTCTAGATGCCCCTTTCCACCGCACGAACAAACGGCATCACCACCAACAAACCAATGCCCTATCTCACCAGCCAATCCCGACCCTCTGTATATCTTCCCGTCAATCACGATCCCACTTCCAATTCCAGTTCCAACCGTGACTCCGAGAACATCTTTAAATCCAAATCTCTTCGAAGCAAAAAGAGAAAAGCAGTTCGCATCGTTCTCCAAAGTATATGGAACTTTCAAGTGAATTTCTAAATGTTCGATCTTGACGTTCGGTGCCTTAACAATCTCTCTCCCTCTCATCCATCCGGCAAATCCGATACCAACAGCCTTGGCTTTATAACGCTCGGTTAGTTTATTCAAAATATCGTTGAGTTTTGTGACGTAACTCTTCGTTGGATACGTTGCTATGTGTTCAAAGTCACCATCGAAAGCTACTACATCTATGTTAGTTCCTCCAACATCGACACCCAATATCATAAAATTCGATATGTCACGATGTTATTGATTTTAGTGTTACAAAAAGATTAAATTTTGTCCGTCGTTGTGATGGTACAGTAATGCTTCACCTGTTAACAAGGTAAAGTACGATACGAATAGTATCTAATTGCACTAAACAGCAGATGATAAATTTGGTAATTGGGCTAACCTAAATAGGATTTAGGATTATTTAATTTTTCTATATTTTTGTTTTTAAAGTTAATGCCAAACTTTCCCATCTATCAAAGTACGAATATTTCTCAGCGACATTCTGTAAAAACGGTTGTTTAAGAGATTTAAAATTTTTCATGTTTTAAATTAAATAATTTTTATTTTTTTAAATATAAATAAAATTATCAAACCATTTAAATTCCAAAGCAAATGGAGATCGATGGACATACCTAGAGTGGTCATAGCTGGAGTCAAGAGTAAAGTCGGCAAGACCATGATCTCAATTGGTTTAATGCGAGCTTTAATTAACAGAGGCTACAAGGTTCAGCCTTACAAAGTAGGTCCAGATTTCATCGATCCAAGCTTTCATTATTTCGCAACCGGTAGATACTCCCGGAATTTGGATGATTTCATGCTTTCTAAACACAATCTGCTAGAAACTTTCGAGAGAAATTTTAAAGGAGCAGATATTGCGATAATAGAGGGTAAAACTGGTTTGTATGACTCTCACAACGCTTTAGATGAAAAGGGAAGTACAGCAAGTGTTGCGAAGATTTTAAAAGCTCCTGTGATACTCGTAGCGGATGCTGAAAGAATAAATCGTAGCATCTCTGCAATTCTCCTCGGTTATAAACTCTTCGATCCAGAGGTAATGATAGAAGGTGTTATATTAAACAGAATCGGCAATCCTAGACATGCGAACAAGGTTAAAACTTCTGTAGAGAAGTTAGCAAAACTTGAAGTCTTCGGACTGATTCCGAGAACTTCTGTAAACATGCCATATAGGCACTTAGGTTTAATCCCAGCTCATGAAAGGGAAGAGTTCGAAAACCTATTCGACCAGCTTGCGGAGTTAATTGAAAGACACGTGAATGTAGATGGAATAATTGAAATTGCCTACAAAGCCCCAGAAATTGAAGAAGTCGATGAGAATCCGATCTTTAAGAAAGAATCGTACAATTTGGTGGTAGGAGTTGTAAGGGATAAGCCCTTTTCGTTCTACTACCAAGACAACATCGATGCCTTGGCAAGCAAAGCAAAGGTGGTCGTGATAGATTCACTTAAGGATAAAAGACTACCGAATATTGATGCTCTCTACGTAGGTGGAGGGTTTCCTGAGGTTTTTGCAGAGGAGCTTGAAAAGAATAGATCGCTCAGGAAATCGATTTACAACTTTTGCGATGAAGGTAAGCCTGTCTACGCTGAATGTGGTGGTTTGATGTTCTTAGGAGAGAGCATAATCACAGAGCAGGGAGAGTTTGAAATGGTTGGCTTTTTGCCAATTAAGACGAGGATGCATCCCAAATTTCAGGCTTTGGGTTATTGCGTTTACAGAGCGGTTAAATCCAACCCCATAAGTAGGAAAGGAGATTTAATTATCGGTCACGAGTTTCACTACTCCGATGTAATACCACTTGAAAAGCTCAAATTTGCTTACAAGATTAAGAGAGGTAAAGGTGTCGATGGCGAACACGATGGAATTCTCAAAAAGAACACCCTAGCAAATTACATACACTTACACGTGTTGTCTTATCCACAGATGATTAAGAGGTTCTTAGAAACTGCAAGCAAGAAAAAAATAGGTTGATGGTTAGACACAGCCAGTTGGCTTGGGTAGTCCAGCTATTCTACATGCATCTTTTGCTGGACCCTGTGGGAATAACTTGTAGATGTACTTAAGATCGCAATCCGGTTTTACCTCCTTCTTACAGAATTTAACGAGCATTCTAATTGGTGGTGCAACTCCATACTTCAGGAAGTAATCTCTAAGATATCTGACTATCTTCCAGTGCTCCTCGGTTAATTCGATCTTTGTTCCCGTAAATCTATCGTCTTTAGCTAAAGCATCTGCGACCTCTTCATCCCATTCTTCCCAATCCTGAAGGAATCCATCCTCGTCGAGCGTCAACTTCTTTCCCTTCACCTCCAAGTATGGCATACCATCACCTCCATAGTAGATTTAACACAACACATAAATAATTTACGGTTTTGTTTTCATATTTTTTCAGACCTTATTTTACCACATACAATCATCTCAAAACTGTGAGATTGTCTTTGGATTAAAAAGGTATTGTTAAAAATCAAAAAACTTATATTCACCCTATTTTTTAAGATGATCAAAGGGGGTGCCACGAATGTCAGTGTATTGGCTTTCACGAAGAAAGCTATTGATTGTTGCAGGCTCCTTAACTTTGACTTCCACAGTTGGAAGTGTCCTTGCACTTGAAAAGTTGAAAAAAGAGGAAGGTAGTAAGTATAAGTGGGCCATGCTTGTAGATGTTGAAAAGTGTACAGAGTGCATCAAGGAGAGGGGAAAGTATACAAAGCCGCCATGTGTCGTTGCGTGTGACATGGAAAACAACGTCCCGGAGTTTGACGATCCTTTAAGAGATCCTCAGTGGATAAAGATTGTCGAGTTGAAACCTGAGACTGGAGGAGAGTCTATATTCATACCTCTGATGTGCAACCATTGTGAGTATCCGGCATGTGCGCAGGTTTGCCTATCAAAGGCTACGTACAAGAGACCAGATGGAATTGTTGTTATAGATTATCACAGATGTATAGGCTGCAGATATTGCATCATCGCATGCCCTTACGGTTCAAGAAGCTTCAACTGGTTCCCTCCCGAAGAAGGATTGGAACACATAAATCGTGAAACCCAGACAAGAGGACATGGTATAGTTGAAAAATGTACGTTCTGTGTTCACAGGGTTGATAAAGAAGTAAATAGGGCTGAGTTGGAAGGCAGAAAACCAAAACCAGTTCCAGCATGTGTCGAAGCTTGTCACAGAGATGGCAAGGGTTCTTTGGTGTTTGGGAACTTACTTGATGAGGAAAGTGAGATATACAAGATAGTTAAGGAGGGTAAAGTTATAACTCTGAGACCCGAGTTCGGAACAAAGCCCCACGTATTTTATAAATTGTGAGGTGGTTTTATGGGTGTTGAAGTTGCAAGCGGTTTAGAGCCAGGTATAGATTTCAAAAAGGTTGATGGTGTTTCAAAGGGGTACTGGGCCTTTGTGATAATAACTGGAGCTATCACGGTAGCTGGAGTTGGCGCATGGCTTGACTGTTACCTTCATGGAGATTACCTCACTGGATTGAACGATTCGGTTGCATGGGGTCTTTTAATTGCAGGAGTTCTTCTTGCAATCGGATTGAGTGCAGGTGCGGCTCTCGTTTTCACAGCTTTAGATCTCTTTGGTAAGAAAGAATTTGAAGTTTTCTCAAGGTTTGGTCCACTTTTTGCAGCGTTATGGATAGGAGCAGCTCTTGCGTACATCTTCATGGATATAGGTAGAGTCGACAACATGCTACCCAACGTCGTGATGAACTTCAATCCCACATCGATATTCGCCTGGAACGCCTTTCTCTACAGTTCTTACCTCCTGATACTTCTGATAGAGCTCGTCGTTAGGTTTGAAAAGATGGAAAGATTAACTAAGCTCTTTGGAGTTCTTGCGGTTGCATGGGCAGTTGCCGTTCACACAGGAACCGGATTGATCGTCGGTATGATATTTTCAAGGAGTCTTTACCATTCACCGTTGCATGGACCCATATTCGTCGCTTCCGCAATATCAAGTGGGACTGGTTTGGCAATAATAACCCTTCATCTGACCTTCAAGTTCACAAACAGAGAACTGTCTGTCGATTTGGTTAGACCGCTTGCAAAGATCATGGGTATAACAGCCATGGTTATAGGATACATGTTGATGTGCGAATTCTTCACGTTGATGTACGAACCTTCAAACTGGAAAGCTGGATTCTTCGCTTACTTCGATCCTTTCTGGGCGTCGGTCTTCTGGGGTATCATATTTGTGATCGGTATAATCATACCAGTCATAATAATATGGAATCCGTTAGAGAGGATAAGAAATTCAATTGGATGGTTGAGTGCTGCAGGAATCCTCAACACAATTGGAATATTGGGTGAGAGACTGTTTGTAACAGTCCCTGGACTTGCCTTCCCAAGAGAACTCATACCAGGCTATGAGATAGTCTATCCAAGCTATCTAACGAAACCTCTGACATACTTCCCGAGCCTACATGAGTGGCTTATGTTCCTTGGAATAATCTCAGCTGTTTACTTCTTGTACGCCTTGGGGATAAAGTTCTTTGCGATACTACCTGAGAAGGCGGGGTGATGGGTAATGATTGAGTATTTCTTCGGTTTTGTTTTACCTTACGTAGCGATAGCGATATTTATAGTTGGAGTGATATACAGACTTGTAAACTGGGCTCGATCGCCGATCCCTTTAAACATAGTTATCACAGCTGGACAGAAGAAGTCATTTTCGTTTATTAAGAGGAATATACATGATAAAATAGACGATCCAATGTCGAACTTAGGTGTGATAGTTAGGATGTTCTTTGAAGTTTTTCTCATGAGGAGTCTGTTTAGAAACACAAGGTTCTACTACGATAAGATGGCAAACGTTGATACGAGATGGCTGTGGTTCTTTACCATGGCTTTCCATTACTCACTTTTGGTAATACTTATAAGACATCTCAGATTCTTCACAAATCCCGTTCCAGATTTCGTTAAAATGGTCGACTGGATAGATGGTATGTTGAAGTTCTGGGTTCCATCGATATATGTTACTGGTATTTTGGTCCTGGTTTCTCTTGCGTTCCTCTGGGGTAGAAGGATAGTCTTGTCCAGGGAGAGATGCATATCTCTACCCTCAGATCACTTCGTTCTGTTTCTCTTTGCGGTGATACTAATTACCGGGACTCTGATGAGATACTTCTTTAAGATAGACATTCCAAGTGTAAAGACATTAGCCTTAGGTCTTGTGACATTTACTCCACCACCCTACGATGTTCTCCGAAACATCCACTGGCTCTTCTACGTTCACATAACGTTTGTAAGCATACTTATAGCATACATACCGTTCAGCAAGCTCATGCACTTCGCTGGAATATTCCTGAGCCCAACGAGAAACATGGCTAATAGCACGAGAGTCAAGAGACATGTGAATCCATGGGATCCAAATCCAGAGTGGCCGATACTGGTAAGGGAAGGTATCACTGTTGCTGGAAAAACGTATAAATCCAAAAAGGTTGATTGGGATACGTATTACGAGATGTATAAGGATCAGCTTGATGAGATAGCTGAGAGAGGTTACAAGATAGGGGGTGGTTGATTATGAGTGAGCTTCCCGAAGAGCTTGAAATAAGACAGAAGTTTCCGAACTGGTATGATTGGCTCAAGCCGATCAAATTGGAAGATATAAAGCATGGTATCGCAAGTTACATAGCGTTACCAAAACAGGTTAACTCTGATTTCTTTAAGATGCCGTTTGGAGATGTTGAGAGAGATGTCTTTAGCGAAGATTGGAAGCTACCAGAAAACTGGAAAGAGATATTTCTCGATGCGTTTAAGGAGACTTTAGATGAGAATAGGGCTTTCAAACTCTTTTTAGATATATGCGTGAGGTGCGGTGCGTGCGGAGACAAGTGTCACTACTACCTTGGAACTGGGGATCCAAAGAACATGCCAGTTATGAGGGCTGAAGTGATAAGATCAGTTTACAGGTATTACTTTACTAAATCTGGAAGGTTGTTTGGAAAGTTTGGTGGTGCAAGACCAGTCGATGAGAACGTTATAAAGGAATGGTACTACTACCTCTATCAGTGTACGTTATGTAGGAGGTGTGGTCTGTTCTGTCCGTACGGAATAGACAACGCTGAAATAATATGGTGGGCAAGGAGGATTTTGCAGAGAATAGGTTTGAATCAGAGGTTCATGTGCATATCGATTGAAGCCTCAGCGAGAACTGGGAACCATCTTGGACTGTATCCTGGAGGTATGGTTGGATCGTTAGAAATGGCATGTGATGAACTCAAAGACATAACAGGATTTGATCTGTATTCATGGGTGAACAAGAAGGGAGCGGATGTCCTCTTTGTTCCACCGTCTGGAGACTACTTCGCAGTTCCGCACTGGTACACGTTCATGGGATACATAGTTTTATTCAACGAACTCGAAAACAGGTACGGTTTAACTGTGACTTGGTCAACGTATGCGAGCGAAGGAGGAAACTTCGGAACTTTCCACAGTTACGAGGCTGCACAGCTCCTGAACTCTAAGATCTATAAGGAAGCAAAGAGGTTGGGTGTTAAGTTCATAATAGGTGGTGAGTGTGGACACATGTGGAGAGACAAGCATCAGTTCATAAACACGATGAACATTCCACCAGATCATGAAGAGTGGAAGAGGTTCTGGGAGGATCCCGATCTAGGTAACATAAGCGACAAGCTCAAGGGTATAAGGCTTGACGAGTTCATATCTGGTGAGAGCGGATGGATTCACGTCCTTGAATTTATCGCAGCACTCATACATAACAAGAAGATCGACATCGATAAGAGTAGAAACGATCATTGGAGGGCAACGCTACACGATCCGTGCAACCTTGCAAGAGGAGTTGGTATGATCGAAGAGCAGAGGTACATCCTTAGGAACGTCATGAACCACTTCTACGAGATGCCTGAACACACGATAAGAGAAAAGACCTACTGCTGTGCCGCTGGAGGTGTTTACCTAGGTGACGAGATGATGGAGTTGAGGGTCAGGGGATGCTTACCGAGGATGATGGCTTTGAGGTACGTTGTGAAGAAGTACGGTGTGAACATAATGTTGACACCATGTGCAATTGACAGGGCACAGTTCCCACACATGGTCGAATACTGGAAGATACCCGTTGAGATTGGAGGGATTTGCGAGATGGTTGGAAATGCACTGGTTCTGAGATCCTTCGGTGAGAAGCCTGAAGATAGGATGTACGATTTGAGGGGAACACCGATAAGGGAGGAGGAGTGATATGTATCATAAGGGTTACATCGTGTTGTTCATAATAGTGATCTTAGCGATTGTCTCATCACCAGTGATACTTGCAAACTCCGGAAAGGGATTTGAAGATATCAGAAACTACTTGGAAAAGCCGAAAGGAGATAGATGCGTTGAGAGTAAGGATTTCATGATTGCAAATCACATGGAACTCTTGAACAAATGGAGAGAGATGGCAATAAGAGAGGGAAAGAGATTGTACATGAGCGAAACTTACGGAGTCATTTATAATGCATCGATAAACGAGTGCTTTAGATGTCATGCATACGAAGATTTCTGTGAAAAGTGCCACGAGTTCGGCGGAGTTCACATATACTGCTGGACCTGTCACACGCCACCTGAATGATCTTTATTTTTCTTCCTTTTTCCTTATAAAAACATCTTTAATTATAACTATATCCCCCACAGCCTTCACGAGTCTGTAAGGTAAAAGTATTCCCCTAGCCTTTGAATCTATCAATGTCCTGTTAAAATCGGAAATGGCCAAGCTCTTTATCTGTCTCTTCTCAACATCAAGAACCAGATCTTTAATGACACCAACGTATCTTCCTTCATCTGTGTAAACCCTTAATCCCAACAAGGTTGAAATCTCCCCAATCATTAAGGCAAATCTATCAACCTTATATTAACTTAACTGTCATGTAGATCGAGGTTTAAAACCTAAGTTTCACAGTTTTTACTGACTGACAGTGTGAATAGCGAATCTGGTGGAATATATTAAGTGTGATATGGCATC
>CAZUUE010000005.1:0-12594 GCA_964623695.1 uncultured archaeon | reverse complement strand
GAAAAATGATGCCCTGGTTGAAAAAATGAATAACCAAAAAGTATTTTAAACCTTACGTGATCTCTAAAATTAAGCTCCGGTGGTGTAGCCCGGCCAATCATACGGGACTCTCGATCCCGTGACCCGGGTTCAAATCCCGGCCGGAGCATTAATTTTATATATTCCAATACATCCTTCAAAGGTGTTGATAGCTATAGAAGGTATAGACGGTTCAGGTAAAACCACCATAGCCAGATTTCTTGAGGAGGAGCTTAGAAAGAGAGGTTATGACGTTGTAAGATTTAAGGAACCAACTGACAGCGAATATGGAAGAAAGATCGAGCGAATTCTTAAAGAGAGAAAGATCAGTCCTGAAGAGGAGCTCGAACTGTTTTTAAAGGATAGGGAAGTAGATGTTCGCGACAATATTCTGCCAGCTTTGAAGGAGGGTAAGGTTGTGATCATGGATCGCTACTACTATTCAACGATGGCCTATCAGGGTGCTTTGGGTCTAGATCTTAAGGAGATAAAGAAGTTAAATGAGAAGTTTCCACAACCCAATCTGGTCATAATCCTCGATGTAAGTCCAGAGACTGCTTTAAAGAGGATCAAGACTAAGAGAAAGCCTGACAGATTCGAAGATTTGAATTACCTCAAAAGGGTTAGAGAGATCTTTTTAAGTTTGAAGGACGATGTTGTTGTCGTAAATGCTGAAAGGGAACTTGAAGTTGTAAAAAGGGAAGTTTTAAAGGTAGTTCTCGAACGCTTGATTTTTGAAAGATCGAAGGTGGTAAAACCATGAGAACATCTTTAGGGTTGCCTGAAAACGTGGAAGGTGCTTTGGCTTACCTCTTAGGTTGTGTAAGCGGTTTAGTCCTCTTGCTGATCGAGAGAAATCACTTCGTCAGATTCCATGCCATGCAGTCAACCGTAACCTTCCTCATTTTGTGGATTTTGGGAGGTGTTTTAAGATTCGTTCCGTTCTTCGGCTGGATTTTAGCTGGAGTTGTGAATATCGTGGCGGTAGCTTTGTGGATAGTTGGGATTTACAAGGCTTATGTTGGAGAGTATTACAAGTTTCCGTTCTTCGGAGATTTGGCCGAAAGCTTGCTCAGACCTTTTTAAATTTGGCAATGAAGAATCCAGTACAGTCATGTAGGTGTGGATAAGTTCTGACAACCTTGTCCCAGAACGGGAATATTTTACCTCTAAATTCCCTCACTCCCCTAACTCCTATGATGGGTTTAACTTCCTCAATCTTGAAAAACTCAGATGCGAACATGACGTTCTCTTCGTTCTCATCAAACGTTATCGAGCAAGTCGAATAAACGACAATTCCACCACTTTTTAGGTTTCTAAATGCGTTCCTTATCATCTTCCTCTGAACATCTATGGTCTTCAGATACTTCTCTTTATCAAACCTCCACTTAACACACGGATAACTCCTAAAACTGCCTGTTGAGGAGCAGGGAGGATCGATTAGAACTCTGTCTACATCTCCAACTTTAATCTTACATCCATCTGCTAGCCTGCATATCACATTTTTAACACCCAACTGCTTCATCTTAACCTTCATCCTCTCGAGCCTCTCTACCGAGTTGTCTACAGCTATTATTATTCCCTTGTTCTCCATCATGCTCGCTATATGGCTTGCCTTTAGGCCAGGGGCTGAAGCTAAGTCCAATATTATCTCATCTGGCTGAGGATTTAAGACATGAGCTACGTAGCAAGATGCCAAATCCTGAACGACGTATTTACCTTCGTTATGCCACTCCAAAACTGAAGGATGTCTTTCATAACTTAAAACCTTAAAAACCTCTGGTAAAGGTGTTTCTTCAACCTCAACTCCTTTCGATTCCAAGTAATTCCTAACACCTTCAACGCTGGCTTTCAACTCGTTAACCCTTACGTAAACACTCTGTTTCTCGTTGTTGGCTTTCATAAGCCTTATGGCTTCATCCTCTCCAAGCAAATCGATTGCATACCTCACAAACCACTCGGGATGCCAGTATTCCAAGGCAAGTCTCTTAACTTTACCCATCCTATCCAGCTTCCTTCTGTAATCGAACTTTTCAACCCTTCTTAGCACTACATTTGCAATCGATGCCAGCTTAAGGTTGAACATCTTCTTAACTATCCTCACAATTGAATCCGTAGCCAGGGCGGGATGAACTTGTTTGAAGTGAATCTCATAAGTACCAACTCTCAGCAGGTTTTTAAAGGTGGAGTCAAACGTTTCAAAGTTCTTAAGGCAACTCTTTAATATAAAATCAATTAAATTTTTTCTCTTCTCAATTTCGAAGACGTAGGCATGAACAGAATTCCAGATGGAACTGTCACTGATGTTACCACTTAAGCATATCTTTATCGCTTCCTTTTCCGACAGTTTCGTTTTTTCTATGACGTTTAGAACTTTAGCCACAAGCTCCTGTGTATGTATCATGATTAAACGATGACCATCTGAGCATGCCAACACTCACCGATCTTTAAGATGTTGTCTTCATCAACTATTCCCATGTCTATCGCAAGTTTAACAGCTCTCTTTCCGGTTATGTTCGCAATGGTTGCAATCTTCAAAGCCCTTCTGACCTCTTCTTCATCGACATCGATTTCACCGTAGAAACTCTCCTTCACTTCGATCTTAATGTCACCCTCTCTGAACGTCTTTCCAACTATCTCAGAATCACACACAGCCACGACGATCTCTCTGCCCGTTCTGTAAATCTTCATTCTAAACTTCATACATGCAGACCTTTAGCGGGATACTTCGCACCGCATGCCAAACATCTAACCATCAAAATCCTCTCCTCTCTTATTAGCTCTGTATCCGGTGCGTTACATTCTCTACATATCACGTACCTCTTCACGTAATCGTCTATCTCTCTTTGAACTTCATCCGAAGTGAACTTACCCTGTAACACCAACCTACCGTGTTCTAAGAATCCGGCAGTTCCAAGCGATCTTACGAGGTATTTGAAAAGATGATCCTCACTTCTATTTATGATCCTTGCAATTTGCGAGAAGTTTCTAAATATAGTTCTGTTCCCTTCCCTTTGCACGCTGACCTTGGGAATTTCAAATCTTTCGCCTTTAACAACTCTCCTTCTTGGAAGTTCCCTAAAAGCCCTTTCAAGTAATTCCTCGTAACTCAGCATGAAACTATTCTTCACTTTTGTTCTTAAAGTATTCGCAAAACGTTTTGAATGGACAATCTTCGCAAAGGGGTTTTAAGGGTTTGCACATGACCTGTCCAAATCCAACGAAAGATTTGTTCACTTTACTCCAGAGCCTATTTGGAATTAAACCTTTAAGCTTTTCTTCTGTTTCTTCAGGCTTCTTCGTTCTAACAACTCCAAGTCTGTTTGCAATTCTGTGAACGTGTGTATCTACGGCTATCGCAGGATATCCGAGGAAGGATAGAACGATGTTTGCAACCTTCCTTCCTACACCGGGGAGTTTTGTTAAATCGTTCAAGTTTTTTGGAACATTCGAATTGTGCTTTTCAATTATGATCTTTGCAATCCTCTTTATATTCTTGGCTTTGATTTTATGAAAGCCTACGGGTTTTATCAACTCGTCAATCTCCTCTTCTGAAAGCTTTAAGATATCCTTTGGACTTTTAACAACTGAAAAAAGTCTTTTTGTGGCTTTGATAGTTTGTTCATCTCTCGTTCTTGTGCTTAGTATCGCCGAAATCAAAACTTTAAAAGGATCGTTTAATTTTATTGAATATACTGGTGCTTTCCTTTCTCTCCCAATCTTTTCCATGGTATCAATTATCTTCTCCCAATCCATACTCCTTCAAAAACCTTTGCATGTTCTTCCAGTGTCCACCCATCCAGTAAAGCTTCTTACATCTCTCACAGTACCAAAGCTCAAACCTCTTTCTTAAATCTTCTCTTATATTTTCCCTCTTCATAATCTCTAAAGCCTCTTCGTCACTCGGTCTTCTGAGTGGAGTGTTACATACGCTACATCTATCCATTTTAAGTTCAAATCTCAATCCTAAAACCTTC
This sequence comes from uncultured archaeon, assembly GCA_964623695.1. Classification (GTDB taxonomy): domain Archaea; phylum Halobacteriota; class Archaeoglobi; order Archaeoglobales; family Archaeoglobaceae; genus Archaeoglobus_B. The sequence goes on along the minus strand of CAZUUE010000005.1, from coordinate 8,599 downwards.
ATCTCTCTCAACTGCTCTCCCAACCTATCCGATCTTATCAAAAATACCGGTCTTATACCTTCTGATCTCTTGTAAAGCTCCTTGTCTCTCGTAAGCAAAATTCTATCTCTGAACTCATTTATCAAAAAAGAGTCTTCATCTCCTTCTATGTTAAGATCTCCAGCATAAAGTGTATCGTATCCAAAAATTCTGAGCCAAGTTGCCAATCTTCTAAGCATCCTGTCACATATGAACTTACTCAAGTTCCAACCACCACCTCCAGTCAGATCTGTTGATTATTTCAGCAAGCTTTTTTGCAGTTTCAGTTTTAAAACTTACCTCTCTCGTGAACAACGTTGCCGATGGATACTTATCAGAATACTCCTTAGCCTGAAGAAGGAGTTCAAGTTGGTCTGCGTCCTTCACGTAATCCATGAGTTCCTTTGCAACGTTTCTTAGTTCTTTAACGAATTCTTCAGGCATCAATTTAAATTGATCCTCAAGAGCGTCTCTCTTAAGATTTACGTATTTCGTCGAAAGTTTGTGTAAGTCCAACGTTCTCGATTCTCCGATGTCATGGATTAGACCTAAGAGACAAGCCTTACAGGCTTTTTCAAAGTCTCCTGTCTCTAGGAAGGTTATCACAGAAGCTATGAAGGCTGTTCTAAAGGAATGCTCGGCTACACTTTCTGGATTTTTAATTCCAATCTTAAACCAACCAGAACGAGGTATGAGCTTGAGCGAACCCAATTCGAACAACAACTTCACAATTTCTTCCATGCATTTAGTTAACTCAAGCTAAATAAATCATACCGTGACGGGCTCGCCGGGAGTTGAACCCGGGTCAAGGGGTCCGAAGCCCCTTAGGATTTCCACCTACCCCACGAGCCCATGTGAGATAAACTTCGTGGATTGAAAAACCATTGTTAAGACATTGCTTAAGTTATATAAATCTTCTTCCTCAAGATCAAACCAATTTTATCTAAGTATAATATTTTTTATTACTAAACACTAATTACATAATGTAATTACATACTTAATAATAATAATAAGTCATGTCATTTGAAATGTTTAGTGGTGTTAAAAACATCTGGTGATCACTGTGCATGATTTAAACTTCATCAATATCGTCATCGTAACACTACCAATGCATAGTCTCAACAAACGAAAGCTATTTATTGTGATCGATTTCTTGCTAAACGATGATTGAGCTTTTGTTAGATGAGGGAAGTCCATCGCGTTTCTCAGATGGTTATTTTGGAACTGTAGATGGAAGACCTGTTTGTTTGCTGTATAAGGATGGCGTTTTTGATGGATGCAAGGTTGACGTGATAGAATTGGCCTTAAAGATAGGCGTTCCAATCGTGAACATCTTTAACTGTGAAGGGTTTGAGATAACCCTAAAAACATTCTTGGATGTTTCCAAGTTGATATCAAAGCTTGGATTGGCAAACGGTGTGATTCCCAGAATAACAGTCTTTTTAAATAAGGTTCACTGGCTTTTGAGTTATCAAACCGATTTCGTCGCGATGAGTGAAGACACGGAGTACAGCGTAGTCATGCCAGAAGTTATAAAGTCCTTCACTGGAAAGGATGTTGAGATATCGGCGGAATTTCACTTGAAATCTGGTAACTGCCACATATTCGGTGAGAGTGACGAAGCCGTGTTGAGTTCGGTCAGAAAACTTCTAAGCTTTCTACCATTAAACAACATGGAAGATCCACCTGTAGCTGAGACAAGGGACGATGTTAAGAGAACGATAGATTTTGATGTACCATCCGACCCCTATCAGCCGTTTGACATGAAAGGTTTGATTACGCATGTCTTGGACGATGAAGATTTCTTTGAAATTCAGGAGTATTATGCACAGAACGTTATAGTTGGGTTTGGCAGGCTCGACGGTTTAAGTGTTGGAATCGTTGCAAACAACCCAGCTTACAGATTGGGCTGTTTGGATGTGGATGGTATCAAGAAGATGACATCGTTTGTTAGATTCTGTGATGCTTTCAACATACCAGTCGTTAACTTTGTTGATACTCCGGGATTCTTGCCGGAATTTGAACAGGAAATTGGTGGATTGGCAAAATCGATGAGCAGATTGGTAGACGTTTATTCTCAGGCGACGACACCAATTTTGACTGTTGTAGTTAGAAAAGCTTACTCGGGATTGATCGGAATGGGTTTGACTGGCTCAGATATAACTTTTGCCTATCCGAATGCAGAGTTTGCCGTGATAGATGCGGATACGGATTCCACGATACTTAATGTAGATAGAAAGAGTTACGTTGATGAAATCAGAAGGTCTGCCTTCGATCTTATCGTCGATGACGTTATAGATGTGAAGTGGACGAGGTGCAAGCTTATAAATGCATTGAGGTTACTTGAATCAAAGAGAAAGAAGTTACCACCTAAAAAGTGTGACGTTATATGAGTCCAGAAGAGTTCTTGGCGTGCGTGGTCGCTGTTAGAAGATACTTGAGAGATAAAAGGAACATGCCAAACGATTACATCGTTGGTAGATATTGGAGGAAGCTTGGGAGGATGAGATTATGAAATACAGAGTCAGCGTTTTAAATAAGGAGTTTGAAGTTGAAGTTGAAGAGGTGGACAAAGATACTTTTGAGGTAACGGTTAACGGTAAAAGATTCATAATTAGATTTTACCAAAACCGATATTAACAATTTGGAGAAGATTAAACAGGTGGAGATATTTGGAGTAGACATCGTTGGTGAAAAAAGATACGCCTTGTTCATACTTGGAAGGAATGAGGGAAAGGTTGTATCGAAGGCTAAGCTCTTTAGACTTATCAGAAGGTATAAGCCCTTAATAATAGCTGTAGACAATGTATTTGAGCTTTTTAAATCAAAGGAAGAACTGATAAGCTTCCTTAGGAATTTTCCATCTAACACAAGACTAATCCAGGTTGCTGGTAGATTCTCTCTTTTATCCCTAGCGAGAAGGTTCGGTATGAGGATAAATCCAAGAAATCCTATGGACGAAGCGATGGCCTGTGCATATCTTGCTAAACTTGGAATGGGTGAGGAGGTATCTGTTTTCATAGATAGAACCGTAATCACAGTTTCAAGGAATAGAAGTTTGGGAAGGGGTGGATGGAGGCAGAAAAAGTATATAAGAAAGGTTCACAATTCCGTGAGACAGGTCTTCAATGAGATAAAGAGGAAGCTTGATGAGATTGGATTGGAATACGTTGAGGAGGTTAAGCCTGGATACGGTGGGATTTCAAAGGGAATTCTCATTGTAAATGCACCCAAGAATTCGATTCCGATAAGTTCTTTCAGATTTGGAGATGTTCAGGTTAGAGTTGAAGCGGTTGAAAAGGACAAGATTGAATTCATACCAGTTAAGAGATCAAAGCCGTTTGTAATCGTTGGAGTCGATCCCGGAACGACGACAGCCGTTGCCATGCTTGATTTAAATGGAAACTTGATAGATGTTAGAAGTAAAAAGGGTTGGAGTTACGGTGAAGTCGTTGAACACATAACATCGATCGGAAAACCTGTTGTAATAGCTACCGACAAGTCGAATCCACCAGAACTCGTTTTAAAACTAAAATCTTCTTTTAATGCCGTTCTTTGGACACCAAAAGGTGACATGAGTGTTGAGAGGAAGAGGGAGCTTGCATCGAGTTACAACTATCTGAACGATCATGAGAGAGATGCGATAGCTGTTGCAGTCTCAGCTTACAACTCCTTTAAGAGCAAAATGAGAAACGTTGAGAAGAGAGTTCCTTTCGGTTTGGATGTCGATTTAGTTAAGGCTGAAGTCATAAGGGGTTCGTCACTGAAGGATGTCGTTAGATGCGATGCGAAGGATGAAGGTAAGGTTGAAGAAGTTGAGAGGGTTGAAACGCCAACTGTAAACGTTAAAGTCTTGGATGAGTTGAGGAGAGAAAACGAAATTTTGAGGAGAAAGATAAAGGAACTGAACGAAGAGATAAGAAGGTTGAGGGGTAAGATCGTTGAGATGTCAAAGGAAACCTACGAGAAGGTTAGGAAGGAAAACGTTATCAGATCTTTAAGGAGTGAGATAACCGAACTTAGGAGACTGCTAAGGGAGAAAGATGAGAAGATTTCAAAACTTGAAAGGATAATCGAAGAGTTGAAAAAGATGAAGTTCTTTGAGCTTTTGGGTTGGAGAAGCTTAAAGGTTTTAAAGAAATTCACCAAAGAAGAGATAGAGAGACTTGAGAGGGAGTTTGGAATAGAGAGTGGAGACATCATACTGATCGAGGATGCGAGCTGTGGTGGTAAGGGATCGGCGGAGTATCTATGCGAAAAAGGTGTCAAGGCTCTCGTTATTAAAAACGAGATGTCACATTTGGCTCTTTCAGTCTTTGAGAGTAGAGGAGTGCCCATAATACATGTGAACGACTTAGAACTTATTGAAAGCGATCGATTCGCGCTGGTAAAAAGCGAAAGCTTTGAGAGCGTTTATAGACGGAAAGTTGAGGAGATTGGTAAAAAGAAGCTTGATAAGATTGAGGAACTTTTGATGGAATACAGAAGGAGAAAGATTTAAAATTCGGGATCGATTCATCTAAGGATGCTGATAGTGATCTCATCGATTTTCATGTTTTTGTTTGTGGTATGCAGACGAAGATGGTTGGGATTCTTAGCCTGGATTTCTACGGGTTTCGCCTTCCTTCAGAACGTCCCACACTTCTTATCGGTTCAAGACTACTTTAACACTACAGTATTTATCATGGCGTTTGGACTCTTTTGCACCTTTGGTTACATAGCTCTGAGAGGAAATTTGAATGTAATGATAGATACGACGAGGTTCTCCCTCCTTGCGATATCTATCTACTTCCCCTTTGAACTTTACAAGCCCTTGGGAGATCTTTTGATAAAGGTAGTTACGGATCAAACTTTTGAGCTTGGGAGAGCTTTGGGTTTCGAATTTCAAAGGATAGACTGGAACAAGATAGTTCTTAACGGTAAGGGTGTCAGGATAATACTTGCGTGTACGGGAATAGAAAGTATGGCTTTGTTTGCTGGAGCTTGCTTTGGTGTCAGAGCAAGAATTTCAAAGAAATTCAAATCTTTCCTAATCTCCGTCCCAACGATATACGTTTTAAATCTGTTTAGGAACGTTTTCGTATTGGCATCGTACGGTTACGGATGGTTTGGTGAGAACAGCTTTTATATAGCACACAACATCCTTTCAAAGCTCTTGGCAATGATTTCGTTAATTATAATAACAATCTTCGTCTTTAGGGAGTTACCGGAGCTTGAGAGATTGATAGTCGATCTTAAGAACGAAGTGAGGAGGGTGGTGTGATGATAGTTAGGGAGTGTTTCAAGGTTTTGCTTCTTGAATTTGCATTTCTACCGTTGATCTTTTTAAACGTCTTTCTACTGATACCAATTCTCACAGTCGTAATCTTAACGTTGTTGTTCTTTAGAGATCCAAATAGGAAGATTGGAGAGTGGGTTGTTTCCCCGGCGGATGGTAAGATAGACTACATCAAGGATAGAAGGCTTGAGATATTCATGAGCATATTCGACTGCCACGTTAACAGATCGCCAGTTAAAGGTACAGTTAAAAGGATCGTTTACAAGAGGGGTTCAAAGTTTCCGGCATTTTTAAGAGTTGAAGATCCAGAAAGAAACGAGATCTACATAGAAAACGAGTATGGAACGTTTAAGGTTGTCCAAGTAGCCGGATTTCTTGCAAGGAGAATAGTTTGCTTCGTAAAAGAGGGAGAAAGTATTGAAAAGGGTGAAAAGATCGGTATGATAATCATGGGTTCGAGGGTTGTGCTCGAAGTTCCAAAGGGATTTTCGTTTGTGAAGCGTGTCGGTGAAAGGGTAAAGGCGGGTGAAACTATTGCGATTAAGTCTGGCTGATCTCTTCTCAATTTTAAATGCCACATTCGGTTTTCTTGGTGTATGTTTCCTGTTTGAGGGAAATCTAAATTTGTCTTTAAGGTTGGTTCTGTTATCTGCAATCATGGATGGTTTGGACGGTTTCATTGCAAAAAGGAAAGGAAGTAGCGATCTTGGTAGGGAGATAGATTCCTTTGCAGATTTCATATCTTTTGGAGTTCTACCATCTTTGATCGTACACAAAATGGGATACATTTACGCTTCTTTGCCATATCTTCTGACTTCCATGTTGAGATTGGCAAGGTTCAACGTTTTGAAAATGGAGGACTTCATAGGCTTACCGACGCTTGCATCTGCATTGATAGTAACTTCGATGGTCAGGTTGGGTATGGGTTTCGTCGATTTGGTTAGTATAGTCCTCTCAGCTCTGATGATAAGTAACTTAAGGTACTTCAAGGTTTTGAACAGATGCGTTTTAGCAATCGTTGGTTTTATCGTGATTCTTAGCATGGTCTTTGATTTTGCATTGTACATACTTCTTGGATTGCTCATAGTTTACGTTATCAGTCCGATCGTAAAGGTTAGAGTATGATTGAAAGGGCCTGTTTCGAGGTAGGGATAAAACTTGGAGCTTTGTTCCATCAATTCGTTGGAGTCCCAATAAGTTTTGAGAACGTTGAAACTATTGAGAAAGCGATTGAAAGTTGCGTTAAACTTCAACCGTTCGTTGTAGATGTAAAAGTTGAGATAGATAGAGAAAAGCTTAAGAACGCAATCTCAAGCTTCGGATACACTGTGCTTTCGCAGGATATGCTAAAGGCTGATGTCATCGTTGAAGTTGAAGGTGCAAGGGTTAGAGGTTTTTTAAGATGGAACGAGGATAAGGGTTACCCTTTAATGGATTTTGAAGTGATAAGCTTTTAAACGTTGAACGTTACGAATTGTCATGAAGGAAGTGAAGATACGAGTTCCGACTTTGGAAGATCTATTTCCAAAAGACTTCAGGGAGCACATGTCCAATGCATACAGAGAGTTTCTACTAGCATTGAGAAAGCTGATCGAGAGGGAGGTTGAGAGAGTTGAGAGAAGAGAGATCAAGAAAATTGAGATAAGATGAAACCGAAGATCTTAATAACAAATGACGACGGTATCTACTCTTTAGGATTGAAGGCCAGTTATACAGCTTTAGAAGATTTGGGAGAAGTTTACGTTGTTTCTCCTATGACGCAGAAGAGCGGGGTTGGGAGAAGTATATCTATAATGAGCCCTATAAGGATGCATAAGGTTTACGTGAACGGTATGGAGATATACGCGGTCGATGGAACTCCTACGGATGCAGTGATATTGGGGATATACGAAGTTATAGGGGAGATACCAGATCTGATTGTTTCTGGTATAAACTTAGGCGAAAATCTTTCTACTGAGGCTGTTACAACTTCTGGAACGGTTTGTTCGGCCTTGGAAGGAGCGACGCAAGGTAGCAAAGCGATAGCGATTTCACTTCAGTTACCAGATCATGAAAAGTTCGAAGTTTTTTCAAGGGATCTTGACTTTAGCTTAGCCAAAAGCGTGCTTAAGAAAATTGCTAAGAAGGTTTTGAGAGATGGTATGCCTGAAGGAGTGGATGTTTTAAATGTTAATGTTCCCTTCAATGCAAAAGATGAGAAGATAGTTGTCACGAAACTTGCAAGAAGGTTGTATTTGACGAGAGTTGAGAAGAGGTTAGATCCGCGCGGGAGAGAGTACTATTGGATCTACGGTATCGAGGTTGAATCGGCCGAAGTTGGGACAGATATAGATGCTTTGAGGAAAGGTTTGATCTCTGTGACTCCAATGAGCTTGGATTTAACCTCAAGAATAGACTTCAATTCGATTGAGAGGTGGTTAAATGAATGAGAAGGAAAGGGTTGCCGTTGAGGCTGTGAAGCTTGTAAAGGATGGTATGATCCTTGGAATCGGTAGTGGATCTACTGTGGAAGTCTTCTTAAGAAAGCTTGGCGATAGAATTGAGAAAGAGGGTTTGGAGGTTTATGGCATTCCAAGTTCATATCAATCTCACATCTTAGCTGTTGAAGTTGGAATAAACGTTGTTGATCTTTTTGAATATCCTGAAATTGATCTTTGTATAGATGGAGCGGATCAGATAGATAAGAATCTGAACTGTATAAAGGGTGGTGGAGGTGCTTTGACAAGAGAAAAGATTGTTTCTCAGGCTTCAAACAAGTTCATCGTGATTGCAGAAGGTAGAAAGCTCGTTGAAAGATTGAACATGCCAGTTCCAATAGAGATAATACCATTTTCATACGGTTACGTTAAGAGGAGGCTTGAATCTATGGGAGGAATATGTAATCTTAGATTTGGAAAGGGTAAGGTTGGTCCAGTTGTGACCGATAACGGTAACTTCATAATCGATTGCGATTTTGGTGTGATTGAAAGTCCAAAGGAGATGGAGAAAGATTTAAATTGTATTGCTGGTGTCGTTGAAAATGGGATATTCTGTAACGTGGATGAGGTTATTTTAAGTTGTAAAGGGGAAGTTAAGGTGTTGATTCGGTGACATCGATTTGATGTGCAAGTTGGTGATGCATATATATTTAGAAAAGAGCACTTCTTCAGAGCTTCATGAATTAACACTTCACGAGCCACATCGACGGGCATCACATAGCTCGCCTTACGGATCATCTCTCATGCCTTGCGAAACAGTTAAACATTTGATAGGCATGAGTAGGCATTGATAGAAATTTGGAAACCACAACGCATATATACTTTA
>CAZUUE010000004.1:0-13587 GCA_964623695.1 uncultured archaeon | reverse complement strand
ATTATATTTAGTGTAGTATCGAGATTACAGAATGTTAGACACACTCGCGACAGTGGTAAACCTTTTAAAATTCGCACTTCAAAAACCCTTAATGGGTGAGGAGAAGAGGTTAATGATTAAGAAGGACGGTTACCCTTCTCCAGGAGACATCGTCATAGGAACTGTGACAAGAGTTATGGATTTTGGTGCCTTCGTTTCTCTCGACGAATACGAAAAGAAGGAGGGGATGGTTCACATAAGTGAAGTCGCTCCTGGATGGATCAAAGATATAAGAGATCACGTTAAGAGGGGACAGAAGGTGATATGTAAGGTTTTGAGTGTAAATCCAAAGAGGGGACACATAGATCTCTCAATTAAAGATGTCACGGAAAGACAGAGAAAGGAAAAACTTCAAGAATGGAAGAACGAACTTAAGGCGTTTAAATGGCTCGAAATAATTGGAGAAAAGTTGAACTTGGATAGAGATGAGCTCGTGAAGATCGGAAAGAAGCTTGTAAAGAAGTTCGACAGTGTATACGATGCTTTTGTTGAGTCTGCATACGAAGGATACGAGGTTCTGGCCAAGGTAGTTGAGAGCGAATTTGCAAGGGAGATGGCAGAGATTGCAAGGGAAAACATAAAACCTTCAAGGGTTAAGGTTAGAGGGTACTTCGAGCTTAAGAGCTTTGCCGGTGACGGTGTCGAGAGGATTAAAAAAGCGCTCACCAAGGCTTACGATATAACCAAGAAATTTTCAAACGTTAACGTGGAGATAGAGTACGTTGGAGCCCCAAAGTATAGGATAGTTCTTGAGGCTGACGATTATAAAGTTGCCGAGAAGGCCTTGAAGTCTGTTGTCGATAACGTGCTAAAGACAATCAAGAGGATTGGAGGAGAAGGTAACTTCGTCAGAGAGAGCATCTGACCTCCTCCCCGCTCCCGAAGAGAGTGGCCTCCGACACGGAGGCGTTACCCATGCGGGTAACAGAGGTTGCGGTCGAGCCGCATAGGGACGCGGTCAGAGCGCCCGACAGAGCTATCCATTGGGTAACCCCGTCATGCAGTAGATATGTTAGAGGATTTTATAAATCTTTCAATCTATGTATGACATGAAACTCATGCTAAAATTTAAATTGTTTGAACCGAGAAAAAGGAAGAAGGTGTTAATTGAAAAAACAATAAAGCAATTTAAGGAGTGCGTAAACGATTGGATTCAAGCACTACATCAATTAGGAGAAAAACCGTCGAGAACTAAAATTCACAGATTCGCTTACGAAGCACTTAAACAGAAGTATTCACAATTATATACCGACGTCCTTCAAGAAGCAATGGACTTAGCGATTGAGATTTACAGAGCTTGGTTGAATAATCCAAATAAAGGAGAAGAAGTATCTAAGTTTGATATGGATTGTATCTACTTTGAAGGAAGATGCATTAAAATCGATAGACATTTTATTAACCTACCTTTAGCTAGTGAAAGGGTTTGGCTACCAATGCATGTTCCAACTAGATTTAGGGAGTATCTACAGTATAAGCATGGTAGAGTTATCCTTAAGAAAGTTAAGAAAGAATACTACGTTTACATAAGCGTAAACGTTCCAGAACCAGAACCTGAACCTTACGAACCTAGAGGTTGGTTTGGTGTGGACATCGGAATTAGGCACATAATAGTTGTTTCAGATCCTGAAGGAAAGATAAACTGGTTCTTGAACGATGCTATCGGTTGGAAGAGAAACATAGAATGCAGAATCTCTGGGTTGCAGAGATTAAATGATAAAAAGGTTAAGAAAGGAGTTTGGAGAATTCTCAAACGCTTTAGTGGTAAAGTTAGGAACAAGCAAAGATACATTAATCACGTAATAGCGAAGCAACTTATTCTAATGGCTAAGATATGGAAATATGGTATTGCTATCGAGAACCTAAAGGGTTTAAGAAGAGGTAGAGTTAGAAGAAGACATTGTAAGAGATTACACAAATGGGCTTATAGAGAATTAATAAACAAGATAGTCTACAAAGCAAAGTTGCATGGGGTTCCAGTAATTTTTGTTAATCCAAAAGGATCATCTAGAACTTGCTCAAGATGTGGAGCTAAAGGAAAAGTTAAAGAAAGAATATTCATTTGTAAGAAATTTGGATTAAAATTAGATAGAGATTTAAATGCTGCTAGAAATATTGCTCTCCGCACTTGCTCTCGCGCTAAAGCGCAAAGTTTCCGCGCGGAGGTGATTACATGAAGGTTATAGCTACCGTTGTTGGCAACTATCCAAGACCGAGATGGTTCAGAGAATACCTAAGGAAGGTTGAGGGTCTTCAGAAGGATTTGGATGTTGAGATAGAAAAAGACGTATTAAGAAGAGCTATAAGTGAAGTTTTGGATGAACAGAGAAGAGCTGGAATTGAGATAATGACAGATGGCCAACTCACATGGCACGATTTCCTTTTAACGATTGCTTCAAGACTTGAAGGATTTGAAATGGACGGTTTGGTCAGATACTTCGAAAACAACCTATATTACAGGATACCAATTGTCAAGGATAAGGTAAGGAGAGTTGGAAAGATACTACACGATTTCGAGATTGCGTTTGATATCGAAAGAAACCTGAAGGCCGTTCTGAGTTGCTACACTGTCACAAAACTTTCAAAGAACGAATTTTACAAGAGATACGATGATTTCCTTTGGGATCTTTGTAAGAGCATCAAGGAGGAGATGAAGGAGCTCGAATCGATGGGTGTAAGATACGTCCAGATAGACGAGCCTTCATTGCTGTACGTTGATAAATCCGAAATCGAGCTTCTCAAAGATGCATTTAGAGAATTGACAGATATCGGATCTGAGACTATCTTAATGACGTACTTCGATTCAGCCGAAAAGATCTTTCCAGAGATCCTGGATTTCGGATTTGATGTCATAGGACTGGATTTCGTTGAAGGTTACGAGGAGAATCTGAACATCGTCAAAGAGTTCAGCTTTGAAAACATAAACGTTGGAATCGTGGATGGTAGGAACACCAAGATGGAAGATTTGGGAGATCTCAAGGAGAAATTTGAGAGGATAGTTTCAAGCGGAAACTTCAAAAAGGTCTTTATCTCCCCAAATACCGGATTGGAATTCCTACCGAGGGTTAAGGCTTACGAAAAGATGCAACTGGTTTCAAAGCTTAAGGAGGTGATAGAATGAAGACGACCGTTGTGGGTAGCTATCCGAAGCCAAAATGGCTTCTAAGAATCGTTGAGATGTACAAGGAGGGAAAGATAGACGGTAAGGTTTTGGATGAAGCTTACAAAGATGCCGTCAAATCAGTAGTTAAGGATCACGAACTTGCAGGCGTTGACATAATTTGGGATGGGGAGATGAGAAGGGAGGAGATGACATCTTACTTCGCTGAGAGGATAGATGGTTTTAAGATATACGGTGAAGTTAGGGTTTGGGGGAACGCGTACTATCCAAAGCCTTCGATCGTCGGTGAATTAAGATACAGGGAAGAGCTGGCGATAAACGATTTTCTATACCTTAGAAGCGTAACCGATAAAGAGATAAAGGTTCCTGTGACGGGTGCCTACACGATAGTTGACTGGAGCTTCAACGAGTATTACAAGAGCAAGGAAGAAGCAGTTTATGCGTTGGCTGAAGTTCTTAACAAAGAGTTCAGAGAGCTTGTGAAAGTTGGGGCAAATTACATACAGATAGATGAGCCGGCAATTCCGACACATCCAGACGAGATTGAAGTTGCAAAGAATGCTGTTGAAACGATGGTTAAGGGCGTAAACGCATACTTCGGAATTCACATGTGTTACGGAAACTACGAAGCGATATTTCCAGATATATTGGATTTCAATGTCGATCAGATCGATTTCGAATTTGCAAACAGAAGGTTCGAAGATCTGAGACTTCTAAAAGAGTACGGATACGACAAGGATCTGGGATTTGGATGCATAGACGTTCATAGCAGAAGGATAGAGACTGTCGATGAAGTTAAGAAAGCTATATACATGGCTTTAGATGTCGTGGAACCTAAGAGGTTGTACGTCGATCCGGATTGTGGGATGAAGCTTTTGCCAAGAGATGTAGCGTTCGAAAAGCTAAAGGTCATGGTCAGAGCAGTGAACGAAGTTAGAGAAGAGATAGGAGAATGAAATTAAGTGGTGATGAAGATAGTTGAGATCTTTGAAAAAAACTGGAAGAGGTACGATTCCTGGTATGACAGAAACTTCAAGGTATTCTTGAAGGAGGTAGAGTTCATTCAAAGAAACGTTGGAAAATTTGAAAGGGGCTTGGAGGTTGGTGTTGGGACCGGAAGGTTTGCAGTTGAGCTTGGAATAGAGTTCGGTGTCGATCTGTCCGATTCAATGCTGAGATTGGCTAAATCAAGGGGGGTTGAGGTTGTGAAGGCAGATGCTGCGATTCTACCTTTTAAGAGATCTTTCGATCTAGTTCTATTCGCATTCACACTCTGCTTCCTCGAAAGACCTTTAGAAGCTTTAAAGGCAGCGAGAGAAGTACTTACTCATGGTGGTAAGATTGTGGTATGTTGCGTGCCGAAAGATTCAAAGCTCGGTGAGGAGTACATGAAGAGAAGGGACAACCCGTTCTATGCGAATGCGAATTTCTATACAAAAGCTGAGATTGTGAAGATGGTAAAAGATGCCGGATTCGATGTCGTTAGAACAGATCTTGAAGATGTGAAGTACGGTGGAGATGTCTTTTTGGTCTTAGGTGTCTTGAGCGAAGGAAAGGGATCTGTAAAGTTTCAAGAATGAAAAAGTATAAGAACTTTTTAATTAACTCAATTTGTGGAGAGGGATATACTTCTTGAAAGGCTTGAGAGGATGCTTGCGGAAAAGGAGAAGGAGGTTAAGGAGTTGAGGAACATGCTGTCCTCAAAGATAATTGAAGAGATCAAGAACGAAGTGAGAGAGGAGATGAGGAAGGAGATAAAGAGAATAGAAGCAAAAATTTCCGAACTTTCCAAAAGCATCGATGCTTTGATGAACGAAATCCTCTTCATAAAGTCCGAGATTAGATCCCATAGGAAAACCGAGATAGTTGAAATAACCGAAGAGAAGGAGGAAGAGAGAAAGGACGATGAGATAATCGTAGTTGATTGAGATGATCAAAAGAATAAAACTCAGAAACTTCAAGTCTTTTAAAAGAGCGGAGATAGAGTTCAGGGATAACTTCACAGTTATCACAGGCCCAAATGGGAGTGGTAAGTCGAACGTCATAGACGCAATACTGTTCTGCATGGGTGTGACGTCATCCAAAACACTAAGAGCGGACAGATTGACCGATCTGATAAGGAACGACAAGAACGAAGCGGAAGTTACAATCGAGATAGATGGATATGAAATTAGAAGAAGGATAAAGAAGACAGAGAAGGGTTACTACAGTTATTACTACATAAACGGTAAGAGTGTGAGCTATTCTGAAGTTGAGAGGTTAATTGAAAGCCTTGGTTTAAAAGCGGATTATAACGTGATAATGCAAGGGGATGTCACGAGAATTGCTGAGATGACACCTATTCAGAGAAGAAAGATCATAGAGGATGTAGCTGGGATATCGGAGTTTGAAGAGAAAAAAGAGAAAGCCTTGGAAGAGCTCGAATCTGTTAAGCGTGACATAGAAAAGGTCGACGTTGTTGTGAAAGAGGTTGAGGATCAGTTATCAAAATTGAGGGTTGAAAAGGAGGAAGCCTTAAGATACAGGAATCTTTTAGAGGAGAAGCGTAGATTGGAATACTACAAGAAGGTTCACATCTTAATGTCTCTGTTGGAAAAGATCGGTTCCGTCGAGTCCGAGAGAGATGAGGTTTTGAAGAGAATTGCTGAGATAAATCTGGAACTGGTTAAGCTGAACGAAGAGGTTGAAAACCTATCGAACAAGATCACATCGTTTAAGGACGAAGAGCTAAAGAAAATAAACGATGAAATAAACTCGATAACTTCAGAGATTGCCAGCTTGAAGAGAACGATAGACATATACTCTAAAGAGGTCAATGAATTAAGAAATGAAAGGGAAAGGATCTTGATAGCAATTCAGAAGACATCGGATGAGATAGAAGATATAGAGAACAAGATGAAAGATATCGAAGCCAGAAAGGAGAGTTTGGAGATGATCCTAAAAGAGAAGATCGATCAGTTGAAGATATTAAAGGACAATTACGATAGGTTGAGTTTGAATCAAGGAAAGTTAAGGCGAGAGTTGGATGAAAAACTCAAGATCTTGAGCGAACTTAAAGAGAGAAGAACAACGATTTTGAAGGAGAGAGAGAAGGTTCTTGAAGGTTTGAGAAGGATAGAGATGGAGATAGAGGATATCGAGCTTAGCAAGAAGGAGATGAGGTTGAGAGATTTATTCGATGAGATCGCGAGATGTGAAAAAGAGCTAATACTTGTGAAGAACGAGATAGATAAGGTCAGGTTAAAGATGTTCGAAGTTGATGGAGAGATATTCAGAGTTAGAGATGAAATCTCGAAAGTTAGTGATGAGTTAAAGAAGACTGAAATCGAGCTTGCAAAGATTTTAGCTCAAAAGCCAAAAGCTGTAGAAATAATCCTAAAGGCCAAGGAAGAGGGAAAGCTTGATGGAATACATGGAACTGTTTCACAACTCTGTAACGTCGATGATAGGTTTGCGTTGGCTTTGGAAGTTGCCGGAGGAAACGCACTAAACTTCATAGTCGTCGATAACGAAGATGTTGCAATAAGGGCTGTAAGGTATCTGAAAGAGGTTAACGGTGGTAGAGCGAGCTTCATACCACTAAACAGAGTAAAGGTTAATTTGAACTTGGACAGATCTATCTTCGTGGATGGCGTCATAGATTACGCCGTAAATCTCATAGAATGCGATGAGAAGTTTAGACCTGTCTTTGAACTCATATACAAGGATACGTTGGTTGTCAGGGATATAGATGTCGCCAAGAGGTTCATAAACAGATTTAGGGTGGTGACACTCGAAGGAGATCTGATAGAAAAGAGCGGGATAATAACGGGAGGATCGATTAAAAGGCATGGTATCTTCGATAAGAAGTTGAGAGAAAAGATGATGGATCTTAAGGAGAGAAAGGAAAGACTTGAATTTGAGTTGACAAATTTGGAGGATCTTAGGAAGGATCTTCAGAATAAGCTCGATGTCTTGAACGAAAATGCCATGAGATTGAGGGAAAGTATAAACGTAAACAGATCGAAGGTTGAAGAGATAAAACTCTTTCTGACCGATGTTGAGAGGAAGCTGAAAGAAAAGAGGAAGGAATACGAGATTTTGAACGAAAGAGCTGTTGATATTGAGGAAGAGCTATCGGAAGTTGAAAAGGAGATAGCCACAGTTGAAGGTGAGATCGATCGTTTAAAGGTTGAAATTAAGGATGAGGAAGTTTCAAAGTTGAGATCGAAGATCGACGCCCTCAGAGCTGAGATAGAAAGATTGAAGGATCTCGTATCAACCGTAAACTCGGAAAGAAGCAGTCTGCATGAAAGGAGGGAACAGAAAGTTGGTTTGCTGAGCGAGTACAGGGAGAGATTGAAGTGTCTGGATGAGAAGATCGAAGATAGGTTGAAAGAGATTAAACGTTCGAATCTTAGAATTGACGAACTAAGATCGAAGCTCGATGAATTGAAGAAGATAGAAAGAGAGATCAATGAGGAAGTTTTTGAGCTTAGAAGGAAAAGAGACGATTTGATGGCCAAAATAGAGTCACTTGAAAAGGAGAAGAATAGGTGTTTGGTTAACGAGAGGATACTTGAGGAGAAATTGAAAGATTTGAGATGTAAACTTGAAGATGTTAAGAAAGAATTGAATGGAAAGGAGATCCCGAAAGACCTTCCACCAATCGAATATGTGAAGAGGAGACTTGTTGAGATCGAAGAAGAAATTAAATCCTTTGGAGATGTAAACATGAAGGCAATTCAAGATTACGAAAGGGTTGAGGAAAGGTACAGAGATCTTGTTAAGAAGAAGGAGGTACTTGAAAGGGAGAGGAGAAAGATACTTGAGAAGATAAGAAGCATTGAAGAGATGAAGAAATCTGCCTTTATGTCAACATTCAATGCTATAAACGAGAACTTCAAGGAGATCGTAAGGGAGCTTGCGGATGGAGAAGGTGAAATTTATTTAGATAGGGAAGATCCATTCTCAAGCGGTCTTCACATAAAGTTTAAGCCGTTCGGCAAGCACATTCAAAGGATAGAATCGATGAGCGGTGGAGAAAAAAGTCTACTGACTTTGGCATTCATATTCGCGATTCAGAGGTTTAAACCCGCTCCTTTCTACGCTTTCGATGAGGTTGACATGTTTTTAGATGGTGTGAACGTTGGAAGACTTGCGAAGATGATAAAGAGACTGTCGAGTAACGCTCAGTTCATAGTTGTATCTCTTAGGAAGCCCATGCTCGAAGAGTCCGATCACGTTGTTGGGATAACGAGGGGAGGTGATGGAGAATCGATAGTTACAGCGATCCAATTGAGATAATCGTTGATATGGCTAAGAAGGGTGAAATAGATCCTTGGAAGATCGATATTGTCGATCTAACTGACAAGTTCTTGAAGAAGATTGAAGATCTCAGGTTGTCTGGAAGAATCATACTTTACGCATCGATTCTTCTCAGGATGAAGTCCGAGATACTTTTGAGGGAGATATTTGGGAGTGAAGAGGAAGAAGAACAGTACGAGATTCAAGAATTTGATCTCGATCTAGATTTTGAAGTTCCAATTAAGAGGAGCGTAAAGAGGTTTACAACACTCGATGAACTCATAAATGAGCTTAGAAGGATAGAGAGACGAAGAAAGAGGAAGAAAGTTGATGTCGTGTTTGAGAGGTTTGACGAAGTTCCGCACGAAGAAGACATAGAAGAGAAGATAATGGAGGTTTACATGAATTTATTAAGATTTGGGAAACGTGAGATCTCTTTCTTTAGCATTGTGAAAGATTTTGATAAGCCAGAGAAGTTGAAGTACTATCTGTCCATACTACACCTTGCGTTTAGAGGTAAGATTGAAGTTAGGCAGGAGAGGTTGTATGGAGATATAAGGGTGATACTTAATGAAGAAGGAGGTTGAGGCCATACTCTTTTCATCTTCAGAGCCAGTTAGTGTTATAGAAATAGCGAGGACACTCAAGGCTAAGGTTGAAGATGTTGAGAAGGCGATAGATGAGATCGTTAAGGATTACGAGAGTAGAGATTCTGCAATAGAAGTCTTAAGATTGGGTGATAAGGTTTTGATGAGAGTTAAGCCCAAGTACCAGCATCTGGTTTCTGGTAAGAGAGATCTAGACAGATCGATACTCAGAACACTTGGAACCATAGCGGTAAATCAACCTATAGAACTTTCAAAGCTTGCAAAGATTAGAGGAAACAGATGCTATGGACACGTTAAAAGATTGGAAGAACTTGGTCTTGTAAGATCCGAAAAAAAGGGAAGAACAAAGGTTTTGACTGTCACAGACGCATTCATAAGATACTTCGGGTTAGATGTGAAGAGTGTTGAGGAGGTAAGAGAGTTCTTGAAGAGTAAGATTAAAGATCTTTGATAAGCGATATATACACCGTAAACCTATTTGGTTAGATGTTCAAGAAGGTGCTCGTTGCAAATAGGGGTGAGATAGCGATCAGAGTTATGAGGGCTTGCAGAGAACTTGGTATAAGAACTGTCTCAATATACAGCTCTGTCGATAGAAGGGCTTTACACAGGCTCTATGCAGATGAAAGCTACTACGTCGGAAAAGCTGAGCCAAGAGAGAGCTATCTAAACATCGATAAGATAATAGAGATTGCAAAGAAGGCTGATGTCGATGCCATTCATCCCGGATACGGCTTCCTTGCCGAGAACTTCGAATTTGCGAAGAGATGTGAAGAGGAAGGTTTTGTCTTCATAGGACCCAGTTCAAAGGTAATCGAGAAGATGGGTTCGAAGGTCACTGCAAGGAGGTTGATGGATGAGGCTGGAATTCCCGTTGTCCCTGGTTCACCGGCATTAAAAGATGTCGATTCAGCTTTTAAGTGGGCTGAAAAGGTCGGTTATCCGATAGCGATAAAGGCTTCTGGCGGTGGAGGTGGCATAGGAATAACGATAGTTGAGAGTGAAGAAGAGCTTGAAAGCGCCTTTTACAAATCCAAAAAGTTGGGTGAGAGATACTTTGGAGATTCAACTGTTTACATAGAGAAGTTCTTACCTAAACCCAGACACATAGAGTTTCAGGTTTTGGCAGATGAATACGGAAACGTCATACATCTCGGTGAGAGGGAGTGTAGCATCCAGAGGAGACATCAAAAGCTAATCGAAGAGTGTCCATCCCCAGTTGTTGACGATGAGACGAGGGAGGAGATGGGTAGGCTGGTCGTCAAAGGTGCCAAACACATAGGTTACACGAACGCCGGAACTATGGAGTTTTTATATCAGGATGGAGATTTTTACTTCCTTGAGATGAACACACGTTTACAGGTTGAACACACGATCACGGAACTCGTGACGGGCATAGACATAGTGAAGTATCAGATAAGGATAGCCTGCGGACACGAAATCTATCACGATCAAGATGACGTTACGATGAGGGGACATGCGATAGAGTGCAGGATAAATGCAGAAGATCCGATAGATTTCTTGCCGAGGAGTGGTAAGATCGTTCATTACAGGAGTCCTGGAGGTGTCGGTGTCAGAGTTGACAGCGGTGTTCACATGGGTTACGTCATTCCAAAGGAGTACGATCCAATGATAGCGAAGTTGTGTGTATGGGGTGAAGATAGATTGGAAGCCATCTACAGGATGAGGAGGGCTTTGTGGGAGTACGTGATAGTCGGTGTGGAGACAAACATACCCTTCCATCTTGCGGTGATGCACAACGATGCCTTCGTAAGGGGAGAGACACACACGAGATTCGTTGAAGAGCAGAACATAAAGGAGGATGTGAAGTCTTACATGGTCAAATACCATCCGATAATGAAGAAGTTGGATGAAGCTTTTAGAGAGGAGATAAAGATTGAGGACATTGCAATTGCATCCGCTCTTATAGAGTATCAGAGGTATGAGGAGCCGAAGGTTTCCGCATGGAAGATGCATGCAAGACTTGAAAACGTAAGGTAAGTTTTGTTACAAAACATCGCTAAGAAAGCCTCGCTCTTTACAGTAGTTACGAAAGCGGAATATTTGGTAATCAGATAAAAATTCAGAGAAAATTTCAAAATCAAATAAAAATTCTCAACCCTATTTAGGCCAACCTAATTACCAACTTTCGGAACTACTGTTCAGGGCGGGGAGGAGGTCAAAGTCAGTCGTTAGGTTTTTGAAATTATGTTTTAATTTTTCTTTAATGATCGTAAGGTTTGTCGGAATTGGGACTGCTGTCAAAGGTGTTCAGAGTTGTATAGTCA
The DNA here is from genome assembly GCA_964623695.1 of uncultured archaeon. Classification (GTDB taxonomy): domain Archaea; phylum Halobacteriota; class Archaeoglobi; order Archaeoglobales; family Archaeoglobaceae; genus Archaeoglobus_B. Next base: position 2,248 of record CAZUUE010000004.1, on the reverse strand, counting down.
TACAAGGAAGAGATACGAAGATAGCAGTTGATGTCGGAGCTGGGAGTGTTCCAAGGCTCGATCTTGATCTAGATGCCGTTCTGATAACTCACAACCACTCAGATCACAACTCCGATCTGATACCGCTCTTGAAGGCTAGATGGCTGTTGGGATACGATAGGCTTAAGATATACGGTGTCTCTGGAACTAAATCGTTCTTGGAATCCGCCTTAGAAACTTATTCCTATCTCAGAAGGAAGTTAAAGTTTGATGTCTACGAGAAGAAATCTTTTAAGATCGGAGAGTTTAATGTTAAGGCAATTCCAACCAAGCACTCCATAGAGAGTCAAGCTTACGTCATAGATGATGGAGAGAAGACGTTGGTCGTTAGTGGTGACACGTATCCAATCGAAGAAGTTCTGAGCGTCGAGTGCGACGTTTTAATTCACGAGATGTCTTTACCCTTCGGATACGATACAAACGATCACACGACACCAGAGAAATTTGCAGAACTCTTAGATGTATGTAAAGCAAAAAGGATCTTCTTCGTTCATCTTTATCCTATGGCTTTGGAAGTGAAGGATGAGATCGTGAGATACCTCACCAAACTTAGGGATTTGGATTATCGTATTGCACGTGAGGGTGAGGTCATAAATTTAAGAGATTTAGGTTGACCGAAAAATTTAATATTCAAAATGACATAAAGTTAATTATGCCTTGGGGTGATGGAACTGGACCTTGGGGTATGGGACCTAGGACTGGTAGGAGAGCGGGATTCTGTTCAGGATACAGGATGCCGGGATTCATGAACAGGTGGGTCTTCCCACCGTTTGGTGGTAGGTGGTTTGGATTTTGGAGATTTTGGAGATTTAGATGGAGATGGAGGAGGTGGTGGTGATGCCTTGGTGGGGACCCTGGTGGGGAGGTAGAGGTTGGAGGTGGAGGTTTTGGCTAACTGGAGTTCCAGGTTGGGCTTGGTGGCCGTGGTGGACCTCATGGTGGGCACCGAGCCCAGAGGAGGAACTCAGGAGTTTGGAGGAATTAAAGAGGAGTTTGGAGGCCGAACTTGAGGATATAAAGAAAAGGATTGAAGAATTAAAGAAGGAAACTGGAAAGGGATCGACATGAAGATCGCGATTCCAACATACAGGGGTGGCATAGACGATATTGTTTGTGAGCACTTTGGAAGGGCTCCAACATTCACAATATACGACGTAAACACAGGAAAATTCGAAGTCATAGAGAACAGATCCGAACATTTCGGTGGATTCGGAAAGCCACCAGAGATAATCAAGATGAAGGGTGTAGATGCGGTCGTGTGCAGTGGAATGGGTGCAAGAGCCATAGCTATGTTCAAGAGCTATGGGATAAAGGTTTACATGGGTGCGAGAGGAACGGTTAGAGATGCAATCGAACTGTTCCTCAAAGGTGAACTAGTGGAAGCGGATGAGAGAATGGGGTGTATTCACGATTGAGTTTTAATGTTTATTTTGTTTTGATTTGATTTTGGTTCATCTAAAATCTTCTTCATTGAGTTGTGTTTAATGAATTTGACCTCCTCCCCGCACTTCACAGTAGATTGGAAATGTATTAGTAATATAATATTAAAATTATTAAATATTAAAATAATATATAGATTTTAAACACATTCCATGCGGAGAGGTCAAAGAAACATTAGTTATGAACGTTAATAGCTGAGTTAACCTAAATGAGGTCATCTTTCCTAAAAAACTATTCGGTGATGATGCAACATTGTTGATAAAGTACTTAAGTCGTGCTCAATATAGCATCACGACAAACTATCCTATTTCACTTCAGCATCTACTGTTCAAAAAGGTACTAGTATCAATTCGTACCTTATTGATTAAATTTCATGTTGTATTATTTATCGATCAAATTTAGTATACAAATAAAAATCAGATATACCAATTATTTTTTGCTCTGTTGAAAGTAATGATTAGGTAGGGGTAGTAAGATAAGTAAGATTGATGTTATGAATTATGCATATAATATATGCTATGGTATAAGATGAGATTCAAATAATTTAGAGTGAGAGGAACGAGATTTTATAATCAGAATATAAGCTTTATTACGGAGAAGACGGTTTCAACTATCCATCTCTTACCGTATACAATTATACGGCAGAATATCCATCTAAGGAATATGTTAATTATATCTTCAGAATTATAACAACCACCCCTTCTAATTGGTTTAAAGATTTCTTCGTTACCCCTACAATCTTGAAATCAGCCAATAAAACATCACAGGA
>CAZUUE010000003.1:0-14394 GCA_964623695.1 uncultured archaeon | reverse complement strand
AATAACCTTAATTACTTCCATCTTCTTTCAACTCCTTTTCGACAGTTTCTTTAAGCTTCTTTACCTTATGGCTTCTCATTCCATACAATTTACCAGCAAAAGATGTAATAATGTTTATCAAATCTCCTATAAGCTCTTCCTTTGGTTCTTTCTGGTCTTTCGGTTTAATATACTCTACCGACACACCGCAGTAACTGAGATGCCTTTCGATATACCTAAGACCAAACCTTGTCAATCTGTCTGGATAAGTCACGATTACCTTATCAATAAGACCTTTCTCGGCCAATTCAAAAATCCTTTTAATTCCTTTTCTGTCTTCCTTTAACCCAGATGCCCTATCCTTTATTTCCTCAACAATCTTGTATCCTTTCTTTTGTGCGTATTTTCTAAGCAATTCTAACTGTCTATTCAAATCCCCATGTTGTTCTTGGTCGTAAGAACTTACTCTCGCATAAAGTACAACTCTTACCTCCCTAATCTCGTCAACTCTCTTAACTTCTTCACCCAATAACCTCCTTATCTCAGATTCTGGTATCCTTCTAATCCCTCCAACCGTCTTTACTACTCTTATCTTGCCTTCTCTTGCCCATCTCTGTAAAGTCTTCGGATGAACTCCTAATATCTCCGATGCTTCCTTTATCCTATACAACTTTTCCACAATGCTCCTTAATGCTTCTTTTTGTATTTAAATGTTACGCAAATCGAAAACTGTGTCGAACCCTCAATTTTAGGCAAGCCGAAAAGACTATATAGTTGGCCAATAACTTTTGTTTTGTGAGATGGATGAATGGAAGAGGTTGGTGCGGAGGCAAAGGATGGGGGAGAAGACATGGGAGGAAGGGTAAAGGTTGGTGCTACAGAGGTGGAAGAGGAAGAAGGATGTTAACAGATACAGGTATAGGTAGTATAGGTAGAATTGCAAGGGAATTCTTTGACGTTTTGAGTAAACCGTTTAGAAGAGAAAGTCCAGAAGTTATTCAAAAAGCTGAGGAGATTTACAGCCTACTACCAAAGAAGGACTGTGGTACTTGTGGATTCGAAAGCTGTTATGAATGTGCTTTGGCTATAGCCAAAGGTGAAGCCCCACCAGATGCTTGTAAGGTAGTTGGTAAGAAGATAAAGGATAAGGTTGAAGATATTTTGAGGTGATTGTGATGTGGTGGAGATGGAGGAGGTATCCTGGCTTTGGACCTTGGAGCGATTTGCCTCCTTGGGAAAGACCGGGTTGGAAGTTCGGAAGAGGTAGAGGCAAAGGATGGTGCTGGTGGTATCCATTGCAGTATCCCGAAGCGACACCTCCAGACGTTCCGACATATCCGATCTCAAAAGAGGAAGAGATAAGAATGCTTGAAGAGGAGGCAAGATTTTTAGAAGAAGAGCTTGAAAGAATAAGAAAAAGGCTTAGAGAACTGAAAGGTGAAAAATAAATCTATTGATCCGTTAAAAACTAACAAAACATAGTAAAGATAGCTTGTTATGGGGCATGTAACTAAATGTACTTGTTAATGAGGATATGTGTGACAACAGTTCAGGGTTTGGAAGATATCTCCTCAAAGGAGATCGAGTCGTTAGGTTGTAAGATAGTCGAGATTAGAAAAGGTAGGGTCATCGCTGATTGTGATTTGAAAACGGTTGTAAGGTTGAACTATTTGGCAAGAACAATTGAGAGAGTTCTCGTTCTGTTGAAGGTTGAGAGATTTGAAAGGATTGACGATCTGTACAAGATCGTTAAGGAGATAGATTTCAGCTTTATAAAGCCGGATCAAAGTTTTGCAATAAGACCGCTCAGAGTTGGATCTCACGATTTCACTTCGTTGGATGTTGGAAGGGTGTGTGGAAAAGCAGTCATCGACAGTTACATGGAAAGCGAAGGTGTTAGATTAAGGGTGAACTTGAACGAACCTGACATAATAGTGAGGGTTGATGTCATACATGATGAGGTTTACGTCGGATTGGATACGACTGGCGACAGAGCATTACATAGAAGGGGTTACAGGGTTTACAACCATCCTGCACCGTTAAATCCATCGATAGCGTCTGCTTTGGTTATGATATCGAAATGGAAATGCGATGAAATCTTGGTCGATCCCATGTGCGGTAGCGGAACGATCTTAATAGAGTCTGCGATGATCTGTAGGAACATTCCACCTCAAAAGTTTAGAGAAGATTTCCAATTCACGAAGATCTGGAACTCTGAACTTCTTGACGAGGTTAAATGTGAAGTTATTGAAAGACATGTAGATTTAGACCTCGTGGGAATAGAGAGATTTTCCAAGCATCTGAGAGGAGCCAAGTTGAACTCCAAGAAGGCTGGGGTCCTGGATACGATAGATTACATTGTAGGAGATGCAACCAAGTTGTGTTTGAAAGATGTAGATGTAATTGTAACTAATCCTCCATACGGATTGAGGATTGCGAGGAAGGGTTTGATAGAGGATCTTTACAGGGGTTTCTTAAAATCAGCAGAGATTGCAGATAGGTTGGTTGTTATAACTGCTGAATACAAGATATTGAAAGAAAAGGCACTGAATCTTGGATACGAGATCGAAGAGAGAAAAATTAAGTACGGTGGTTTAGATGCCAAGATCTTTGTTCTTAGATAACATTTCAAATGTCATGTAATCTATCAGATAGTCGAGCTTTCTTTTCGCTTCGCAATCCTTAAAATAGCTCAGTGCTCTTCTACTTTTGTTTGTGTACTCCTCTATGATCTCAAGTATTATCTCAACAGTTTTTTCACCGTACTTACCTTCGTAAATCATCGGAAGGGTTACGGATTCAACCTTTGACTCCTTGTCCTTGTAGGAGTGCAGATACTCAAGAAGATCGTCCACTATTTGGTAGGCTATCCCTAAGTTCAATCCGTATTCAAACATCTTACTCCAGGCCTTTTCATCATTGCAAACGGCCATTGCAGAATTCATAGCTCCACAGGCGAAGAGAGAGGCAGTTTTAAATGTTATGCATTTAAAGTAATCGTTTTCGGTGAAGACATCGTAAGGACTGTAGATGTCAAGAACTTCTCCCTCTGACATCATGATACCAGTTTTTGCAAAGTTTGATATAATTTCTTTTGGATATTTCGATAGAAGTTCGACAGACTTCGATATAAGCCAGTCTCCGACCAATATAGCCAGCGATATGTCGTACTCAACGTGCAAAGCCTTGACATTCCTCCTCATGACCCCATGATCTATTATATCATCATGAACTAGACTGGCTGTGTGCATGAGCTCAACTGCGAGTGCCATGTCCATGACATCCTCATAACTCCCACCACAGAGCTTCGCTGTGAGAAGGACTATCATTGGGCGTGTTCTCTTTCCGCCAGCTTTTATAACGTGCCTGAGAGCCTTTTTAACTTTTGGAATCGTGTCAGTATCGTCTATCAACCTCTCAAGTTCATCGTTGATGATCTTGAACTCATACCATTTTTCTATCATGTTGTCACCTTTAAGCTTAAGAACTTCAAAAGCCTTTTAAATTTACCGCTTTAATAGAAAACATGATACTGTGGTTGAGTGATGTTGATAAGGATGACATTCCATTGGTTGGAGGAAAGGGTGCCAACTTAGGTGAGCTCCTCCGTTTGGGAGTTCCAGTTCCAGAGGGCTTTGTTATAGATGCGAGCACATTCAAACACTTCATCGAAAGTACAGGATTGAAAGATAAAATTATTGAAATTTTAAGTAATATCGATGTAAATAATATGAAGGAGCTTGAGAAAGCATCTAAAAAGATAAGAGAGATAATTGAAAGTACTCCGATTCCAAAGGAGATCGAGGAGGAAATTAGAAAGGCTTACAGGCAGTTGTGCGAGGAGGTTGGTGAGAAAGTCTTCGTCGCTATAAGAAGTTCTGCTACAGCTGAGGATCTACCGAGTGTCGCTGAAAATGAGTTCGTTCTCGTTAAAATAAATGGTTTTGTTAGATTGATGAATGTCAAAGATGTCTATGAGGAATTCCGCAAAGGTTCGAAGGTTGAGATTCCGGCAATGAAGGAAGGGAAAGTAGTGTGGGCTGAGGTCAAAGATGTGTATAAGCACAACGGTTACGGAAAGATGCTCAAGATAAAGACTAAAAGCGGAAGGGAGATAGTCGTCTCACCGAACCACTCTATAATTCTGTTAGATGAGAGGAAACTTGAACCCTACGTCGTTCCCTACGCAAAGGATGTAGTTGGTAAAAGAGTACCAGTTACCGCAAAGATCGAGACCAATCCGATACTGAACGAACTAAACTTGACTGAGATGTTTGAATGCTATGTGAAAGACGGGAGAGTTACCTTCAAAGATGACAAGAGAAGGAAGGGGTTGCCAAAGGTTTTAAAGCTTGATGGAGACATAATGTTCTTCTTCGGATTGTTTTTGGCTTATGGAACGGTTGATTTGAAAGGTAGATGTGTAGTGGTTACGAGCAAACGCAAGGAGCTTGTAGAATCCGTGATGACCTTTGCCAAAAAGTTGGGATTAAAGGCTTCGGTAGATGGAAAAGGAAACGTGAGGATTTACTCGGTTGATTTGGTCGAGTTTTTGAAAAGGCTGTTCATCGAAAGGTTTGATGGTAAGGGGAAGGGTAAGACTTGCAGAATCAAGAGGATCCCAGACTTCGTCTTCAACGTGAGCGAATCGCTCATAGGACACTTCTTAGCTGGTCTCTTCGATGGAGACGGTTATGTAGGCGATGAGATCAGCTTAACGACTTCTTCAAAGTCGATGTGCGTTGGTGTAGTGAAGCTCTTGGAGATGCTTGGGATCGCACCCTATATAAGGGAAAAGAACGAACGCTACATAATTTACATACCTAAAGCCCATCTATCAAAGTTTGCGAAGAAGATTCCTTTAAGGGCTAAGGCCGATAGGCTTAAGGAAGTTGTAGAGAAGTGGAAGGAATCTAAGAAGTTAGACTTCTACGAGGTTTTCCAGCCAGAACTTGAGATAGATTTACCGAAGGTTGAGAAAAAAGTTGCCTTGTGTCCCATCTGTGGTTCAAAGTTGTCTAAGACGAGCAGGTATAAGGACAGAGACAGATATCTGTGCAGATCGTGTAGAAAGATGTTTTACAACGAAGAGGTCAAGTTTGAAGTTGTTAAGGTCGACGCGGTTAGAGATCTAAAAGGTAGATTCAAATCAGGTGTTCCACATAACGCTGGGAAGTTTAGTAGAAACGTTGGAAAGAGGAAATTGATGGAGATGGCAAGCAGATACGGTTTGGATTTAAAGTTTATAAATGATGAACTCCTTTGGGATGTCGTTGAAGATGTGAAGGAGATAGAATACAGAGGTGTTGTCTATGACTTCGTGATTCCAGAGATAGAGAACTTTGCGTGTGGTTTGGGTGGAATAATAACGCACAACTCTGCAAGCTTTGCGGGACAGCAGGAGACCTATTTGAACGTTAAGGGTGAAGATGATGTAGTTGAGAAGGTTAGGAAATGCTGGAGCAGTCTGTATACTCCAAGAGCAATTTTCTATAGAGTTCAGCACGGCTTCAGGCATGAGGATGTAAGCATAGCAGTTGTAGTTCAAAAGATGGTGAACAGTGAAAAATCGGGTGTGATGTTTACATCTCATCCAGCGACTGGTGAGAAGATAGCTATAATAGAAGCTGTATTCGGTTTGGGTGAGGCTATTGTAAGTGGTGCAGTGACACCAGATCACTACGAATATGACAGGATCAACAGAAGGCTGGTTAACGTTCAAGTAGCTGAGAAGAAGTTTATGCTAACGAGGCAGGATAGCAAGACCGTTAAAGTGGAGCTTGGTGAAAAGGGGAAGGAGAGAGTTTTGAGCGATGAGGAGATTGAAGAGCTTGTAAAGCTGGGGGAGATCATAGAGGATCATTACGGTTATCCACAGGATGTCGAATGGGCTATTGAGAGGGGAAAGGTGTACATCGTTCAGTCGAGACCTGTTACAACGATTAAAGGTAAGGAAGTGGAAGTTGAAGAGGTTGAAGAGGGAGAAATACTCGTTGAAGGGATAGGTGCATCTCCAGGTATTGGTGTTGGTAAAGTTAAGATTGTACTTGATCCCGACGAAATTAACAAAGTCGAGAAGGGAGACATTCTTGTCACGATAATGACTACTCCAGATATGGTTCCGGCGATGAGAAAAGCTTCTGCGATTGTCACAGATGAAGGCGGATACACATGCCATGCAGCGATAGTTTCAAGGGAACTTGGTATTCCTGCTGTTGTAGGAACTGGAAACGCAACTAAGGTTTTGAAAGATGGTGCGATCGTGACGGTCGATGGTGAAAAGGGTTTAGTTTACAAAGGTGCATTGAAGGAGAAGAAAAAGGAGAAGGTTGAAGTGGTTGCAGTGGCACCACAGATAATAACGGCGACTGAGATTAAGGTGAACATATCGATACCGGATGTTGCTGAAAAGGTAGCAAGAGAAACGAACGCTGATGGTGTAGGCCTTTTCAGAATAGAGCACATGATTTTGGGCTTGAAGAAGCATCCGATGAAGTACATAAAGGATGGAGAGGTTGAGGAATATATAAATGCGCTTTACAACGGAATGAAGAAGGTTGTAAAGGCGTTCTATCCAAGGCCAGTCTGGATAAGGACTCTGGATGCTCCAACCGATGAGTTCAGGTCAATGGAAGGAGGAGAAGATGAGCCCATAGAGGCAAACCCAATGCTTGGATTTAGAGGTATAAGGAGGGACTTGAGAGAGGAGGAGCACTTCAGAGCTGAGATGAGGGCAATTAAGCGATTGATAGATGAAGGTTACACAAACATCGGTATAATGTTACCTTTGGTTACGAGGGTTGAGGAGGTTAAGAGGGCCAAGGAGATTGCAAGAGAGGAGAGAATACCGATTGACAAGATCGACTTTGGAGTGATGGTTGAGACTCCTGCAAGTGCTTTGATAATAGAAGACATAATTAAGGAGTGCGGTATCACGTTTGTAAGCTTTGGAACGAACGATCTAACACAGTACACCTTAGCTGTAGACAGAAACAACGAGCATGTAGCTTATCTTTACGATGAGAAGAATCCTGCAGTGCTTAAACTTATAGAGCACGTGATTAAGGTCTGTAAGAAGTACGGTGTGAAAACATCGATATGCGGTCAGGCTGGAAGCGATCCGAAGTTTGCTGAGATACTCGTTAAATTGGGAATAGACAGCATATCTGCAAATCCAGATGCCGTTCAAAGAGTAAGAGAGGCCGTTGCAAGAATCGAACGCAAGCTAATACTTGAAAAGGTCAGAAACCTATGATCTTTAAGATTGTCTTAAGGGAAGTCTTTATCTGTCTCCTCTCCTTTAATATGATCGGAATTGAAAGTGAAAGGTATATTCCACTTAGTATATATCTTGTTTCGACACTTTCGTAAACAAACTGAGATAAAAAGAGTGTCAGTAAAGCCAAAACTTCCCAGATACCAATCTTAAGATTCGATATAACCGCCAAGCCAAAGAGGGATTGAGAAGAGGTTAGAAGTATTTCCTCCCTTTGTCTAACGTTGAGCGGAAGTGGAGACAAAAATCCCAAAGATAAGCTGTAAACTAAGGGTAAGCATCCGATCAGAAGTGTCCATTGATTCACCTTCGATGATATCAGTGCGTTCATTCCGGCTGTGATCCTCATCCTTTTAACGAGATACATGGCAACCACGAACTCTGGAGATTCACTTGCGATAGGTGCGATCCACTGAACCATTAGAAACTCGTCGAATCCAAAGGATCTTGCAGTTTCAATTAGACCTTCAGCAAAAGCCTCGACACTTATAAATATCACAAATGCAGAGAAAGATAAGAGAAAAATCAGGATGATCCTTCTAACTACATCTGAAAAGCTTGCGAGATACTTTGGAACTCCTTCAAGAATAACTTCTTCCCTGTAAGCCTTCGTAGCCAGATACATGTAAGTCACAAAGAGGGTTATCAAGAAGATACTGTCTATTGGATGGATTGTCGATTTTAAAGGTATCGTGAAACTGTACAGAGTTGCAATCAAAAGGATTGTCGTTTCAAGCCTTAAACCCTCATCAAGCTCGACCCTTCTAACCTTTAACTTTGCCATTGCCAAAAGTGCGACCAAGCTCCATCCGACCCCAAGGAGAAGTCTGTTAGCTCCCGTCATGTTCGCAGTCGTGTAATGAACGTACTCTCCTCCAAACTTACCGGCCATCCATGCGAAGTATATATCTACGGCGTACTCTGGAAGGACTGCCAAAAGAGCTGCAAATGCTAAGCTTAGAGATCTTGGAATATCTATTTCAGCTGTTTCAACTGACCAGGATATTATGAAGGCAGAAGAGATCACAGCAAGTCCCGACAACAGTGCAGTTACATGAGGGGGATGGTGTATCGAAAACAGAAAAGATACAATCCACGGAATCGATGCAGATATTGCAATTGCCAATGAAATCTTCTCTCTTCGCATCGTTCATGATTCATCTTAAACACTTAAAGTCTTTAGGATCGATCTAAAATGAAGTTACGTTCTTATACCGATTTTTCCTTTAGGCTTTATGAAAAAGATCCTTGTCATCAGTGGGAAGGGTGGCGTTGGTAAGAGTACGGTAGCAGTTAATCTTGCGTATGCATTGGCTAAAAGAGGATACAAAGTTGGACTGTTGGATGCGGACATACATGGCCCCACAATTCCAAAGCTTTTGGGAATTGAAAATGCCAGAGTTGAGGCTGAGGAAGGAAAGCTTAAACCTATAGATGTTGAAGGTGTTAAGGTCATCTCCATTGGATTCTTTCTTCCGTCAAAGGAGACACCTGTCGTTTGGAGAGGCCCTATGAAGCACAAATTTTTAGAACAGATAACTCAGGACGTAAATTGGGGTAACTTAGATTTTCTCATAATAGATTGTCCTCCTGGAACGGGTGATGAGCTGATAAGCATATCCCAACTTTTAAACCCTGAAATCGCGATCGTAGTTACGACACCTCAGAGCGTTGCACTTGAAGATGTCACGAAAGCCTTGAACTTTGCAAAGAAGACAAACGCTAAGATATTTGTTATAGAAAACATGAGTGGTTTTGTCTGTCCTCACTGTGGCAACGTGATATACATATTTGGAAAGGGTGGTGGTGAAAGGTTGGCCAAGAGCTTTAACGTGAGGTTCCTAGGTTCAATACCGCTGGACGAGAAGGTCATGGAGAGCGGTGAGAAGGGATATCCTTTCGTTAGAGAGGAAGGTAAGGCATCAAAGGTTTTTGCTGAGATAACCGACAAACTCTTGAAAGAGATATGATGGATCTTCATATCCACTCAATTTATTCAGACGGAACGGCGAGAATAGATATGATAGCTAAAAGGGCGAAGGAGAAGGGTTTAAAGGTCATAGCGATAGTTGATCATTCTCTGGAGCATAGGAAGGGCTTGACAGAGGATAAGTTAAAGAGAAGACAGCTTGAAATTGAGAAAGCCAAGGATACCTATGGAATTGAGATTCTGAGTGGAATTGAATGTGGAATATTACCAGATGGAGAGATCGCCTTGCCAAACTTCAAATTCGACCTTGTGATCGCATCAATCCATGACATCATGAAAACCGAAGAATACTATCATAGGATAAAGGAGTGTTTGAGGAAGAACAGCGATAAGATTCACGTTTTGGGACATCTACACTCTGAGATGTTCAACTGCGGTAGAGACTATTCTCAAGATGTCGAGATAGTTGACATATTATTGGAGTGCGACGTCGCCTTAGAGATAAACTCACTCCATCATGCACCACCCATAGACTTTTTGGAGATTTGCTCGGGGAGGAATTTGAAGTTCTCCGTTGGAAGTGATGCGCACACGTTGAACAGGGTTGGAGATGTTGAATGGTGTTTTGAAATGGTGAGAAGGTTCTTGAAGAATGGTAGGGCTATCAAATGATATATAGTTTGAGGGATAAGGAAGATCATGATAGTTGAATCGTACCTCTATGAGAGGTTGAACGGAGATGTGATATGCAAGACTTGTATGCACAACTGCTTGATAAAGCCGAACAAATGGGGTATATGTAAGATGAGGAGAAACGAGGACGGGATTTTAAAGGTTTACAACTACGGTGTTGTTTCTTCGATTGCGTTGGATCCCATCGAAAAGAAGCCCCTTCACAACTTCAAGCCAGGTAGCGATGTTCTCTCTTTTGGCAGTGTCGGTTGTAACTTCAGATGCAGACACTGCCAAAACTACTCGATTTCTACTGCGGATCTGAGTTATCCTTACTTGAGAGAGATGAAGCCTGAAGACGTGTTAAAGCTTGCAAGGGATTACAATGCAGATGGCGTAGCTTGGACTTACAACGAACCTTCGATATGGCATGAGTTTGCATTGGATTCGAGTGCGCTCGTGAAGAAGGAAGGATTTTACGTTGTTTACGTTACGAACGGCTACATGAGTTTTGAGGCGATAGATCAGTTTGAAGGGATATTGGATGCAGCAAACATCGACGTCAAAGCATTCGATGAAAGGTTTTACAAGAGAGTTGTTGGAGCGGGAGCGAAGCTTGAAAAGGTTTTGGATTGTGTGAAATACTTACACAAGAAGGGCGTGTTCGTAGAGCTGACTTATCTAATAATACCAGATGAAAACGATAGCGAGGATGAGATAAGAGCTTTTTCGGAATGGGTCGTGGATCTGGATAAGAGAATTCCCGTTCACTTCTCAAGGTTTCATCCAGACTATCGGATGCTTGACAAGATCCCCACACCAGTTAAAACACTTGAAAGGGCTGTTGAGATTGCAAAAGATGTTGGAGTCGAATACGTTTACATTGGAAACGTATGGGGTCACAGGTATGAGGATACTTTCTGTCCAAACTGCGGAAAGCTTTTGATTGACAGAGATGGATTCTACATCGTCAAGATGGATTTAAACGGAGACAGATGTCCATATTGCGGTTACAAGCAAAACATAGTTCTTTGAAGCTATCGAACAATCGATGAAGATGAGAGCATTCTTGGTGGTTGGAAACAAGGCCGTAACGAGACCTTTCAACTTGAACGATTTGGCAGGATCGGCTGGTAGAATGGACATTTTATGTAGATGCGTAGCTCAAGCACTTCTGGTGTCTCACGGGATAAGGAGAGATGTTGAAATCTATGTACTTCTCTTGGGTGAACCCGATCCTCCGAAAGCCGTAAAGATAGTTGGGAAGGATGTTAAATACCTGGCACCAGATGAGAGAAACATAGGTGGGATCCTGAGAAAAGCTTTGAAGTTGAATATCGACGATGAATGGAAGAGAAGTTCTCCAGGGGTTTACATTGCAAGAAAAGGTTTGAGAGAGCTTTTAGATGAACTTAGCAAAGATTATAAGGTTGTTTATTTGAGAGAAGATGGAATCAACATTAGAAAGGTTGCATGCGATCTAAAGGATCCACTCTTCGTTTTGGGAGATCATCTTGGATTGAAGGAGGAGGATGAAAGAACTGTTATGGAGTTCGCTGAAGTTGTCATCTCAGTTTCAAACATCTCACTCCAGGCGGATCAGTGCATAGTCATTGTTCATTACGAGCTTGACATGTGTCAATCTTCGAAAGCTTTATGACCATGTGCAAAGTCTCGACACCGTCCAACCAGTTCGCAACCAATCCGTCAGCCTCAAGCTCTGGTAATTCTTCTCCCCTTAGAACCTTCGCACCCATCTTTGCAACACAATCGAATGCTAATTTAAGGTTTCCCTTACTCTCGTTTTCCATAGCTTCCCTTAAAAGTTTCTCAAAATCCTTCTTACTTATCTTATCCTGTATGTAGTAAATCGTGGATTGAGCTATGGTTCTCATGCTCTCCTTAACAAACTCGTAAAATTCGTTCTTGATTTCATCTCCAAAGTCTATGCTCGTCAAGAAGTTTCTCTTTACAGATTCCAGATAGTCCAACGCATCTCTCTTTAAAATCTCCCTATTCTTCACAGCAGAAATCAACTTGAAGCAGGCAATTGCAAAGTCTTCGATAAAGTGATCAAAGATTTCAAGAGTTTTTGGATCGTCCTCCTTTATCTCTGATTTCTCTATTATCCTTATCCAGTTTTTAAATCTCTCCTCTGGATAGAACTCCATGAAATCTGTCTAACTCAACTATAAAAATTTGTTCGTCGTTATTAGGAGTTGAAAAGCTACGTTCCATGCCTCCAATCGCTCAAGTAATCTATTTGCTCTTTGGTGAGTTCATCTATCTTTACACCCATAACCTCAAGTTTTAACCTTGCAACTTTCCTGTCCAACTCCTCAGGCAACCTGTAAACTTTGTTTTCAAGATTTTCATGATTTTCGATTATGTATCTAATCGCCAAAGCCTGATCCGAGAAGCTCATATCCATGACCTCGATCGGATGACCTTCTCCAACAACCAGGTTCACAAGTCTACCCTCAGCTATCAAATAGAGCTTCTTATCGCCGAGATCGTATTCAGTCAAGTAATTCCTTACGTTCCTCTTAGATTTGCTCATTCCTTCCAAATCCGGTATGGATATTTCGACGTTGAAATGGCCAGCGTTTGCAAGTATAGCTCCATCCTTCATCAACTCAAAATGCTCCTTTCTTATCACGTTTATGTTTCCCGTTGCAGTTATAAATATATCACCGTATTTACATGCTTCTTTCATCGGCATAACCTTAAATCCATCCATCACAGCCTCCAACGCCTTGATCTCATCAACCTCTGTAACTATCACGTTCGCACCTAGTCCTCTGGCCCTCATAGCTATTCCCCTCCCACACCAACCGTATCCAGCGACAACAACGTTCTTTCCTGCTATGAGCATGTTTGTAGCTCTAAAGATTCCATCCCACGTTGACTGTCCAGTTCCGTATCTGTTATCAAAGAGAAACTTCGTGTACGCATCGTTCACAGCTATAACCGGAAACCTGAGAACCTTTTCCCTTTCCATAGCTTTCAACCTCATGACACCAGTAGTTGTCTCTTCGCTTGCGCCCAAAACTTTGTGATCTAAACGTTCCTTGTGAAGGAGAAATATGAGATCTGCCCCGTCATCAACGACGACATCTGGCTTAAAATCTATGACCTTGTTCAAAGCATCGTAATACTCATCCCTGTTCATACCCCTTCTCGCAAAACACCTAACACCCATATCTCTCAAGGCATCTGCAACGTCATCCTGAGTACTTAAGGGATTGCAACCTGTTATTGCCACATCTGCACCACCTTCAATGAGGGTTTTAACAAGAACTGCAGTTTTTGCTTCTACATGCAAGGCCATACCTATCCTGTAACCCTCAAGTGGTTTATCTCTCCTAAACTCCTCCCTTATCCTTGCGAGTGTCTTCATGTTTCTTTCGGCCCATTCGATCTTTCTGTAACCAGCATCCATAAAACATGCAATGTTTAACATGTTAAAGGTCTTTTCGATCGTCAGTCGACTTTTGCAAGTTAAGCTATGAACAACATCGAGAACACAACCGAAAAGACGCCAGTTAAAAATATACCATCGAACGTCCCAGCACCTCCGATGCTCACAATGCCACTACCTATCTCCTCGATATCCTTAAGATGTAGTATGTCCGCTCCAAAGAGTGCGGACAAGACACCAGACGAGAATGCAATCTTTGGAAGTGTTATTATCGGTAAGTTAAAGAATAGAACTACGAGGTAACTCGATAAAGCCGAAACGAGTGGAGGTACGAACATTGGAACTGCTATTCCGACGTTTGGAATCGGTTTTGCAAGGTGATAGATCACAAGAGTGCATATGAGAAATGAGATTAGAAAGGGGATTGCTGGAATTTCAAGGAGAGATCTTAAGGCGAGGATTGAAGGTATCACGCAACCACCCAAGTTTACAGCCAACACTATATCCTTCCTCCTCTCAATGTAGTAAATTATACCGAAGAAACTGTATCTTCCCACAACGACCCTTCCTCTCTTTCTATATAATGGTAAATTTATAAAACTTCCAAAAACAATTAGAAGGAACAAGAGGAGTGCTGATTTGTAATCCAAGCCAAACGTTATCTGAAAAACTGCAGGTGTTGCAATTACAAATATCAGTGAGAATGGAATAAGGATCAAAAGTATGAAGAAAGGTAAAAGCAGAGGTGGCGTTATCATTTTTTCCTATCTACAACTATGTAATCGCTTATAGCTTTAACGAGATCGAAAGGTATCACGTATAGGTCGTCTTGGATGTCAAAATAATCAACGTTCTTGGAAGGCTTCACAAGAAGGCTCAACAGAGTTCCAGTCTTAAAATCTACGAGAACGTTGTAAAGTTCTCCAATTATCGTTCCGTCTGAAAGTGTCACGATCTTTCTCGCGATGGATCTTGCAGTAATCATTACATGTCTTTGTGCATCAACATATTTAAGCTTTTTTAATATTCTGACCTCCTCCCCGCCCTAAACAGTAGATGATAAAGTTGGCAATTAGGTCAACCTAAATAGGGTTTAGAATTTTTATTTTATTTTGA
>CAZUUE010000002.1:0-19989 GCA_964623695.1 uncultured archaeon | reverse complement strand
GTCGAATTAACTTATAAACTGATGTTTATCAGCAGTTCAATTTTCAACAGAGCAAGAGAAAGTTGTCAAGATAGGTTTCCTAGTAAACTTAATTTCGTCTCATCAACGGAACAGTGTTACGATCTGATCCTCTTTCTTATGACATCCTCCTCTTCACTTCTGTAAATATCCCTTGCTCTCCCATCTCCCTTCAAATTCAAACCCCTAAATACGACAACTGGAATCCCCCAATCCCCCTCACCCATTATCAAATTTGCAAATCCAGCTATCTCATCCGCAACACATTCGACCGTCTTTTTAAGGGGATTTCCATAAAGATCTCTCTCCCCAACCCAATCCCTCAAGGCTTTAACACCAAATACACCAATCGCAACACCAACAACTCCCTTCCTGAAGCATCTACCGTTCGTATCCGTGATTATCACACCGACATCCTTGCCTGTTAACTCCTTGATCCTGATACCAATCTTCCTTGCACTCTCATCTGGATCTTTCGGTGGTAGTATGATGTAACCACTCTTAACGTTACTCCTGTCAACTCCTGCATTCACACATATGTTTCCAAACTTTGCTTTAACAAGTAGAAAGGGTTGATCGATTAGAATCTCTTCACTCTCATCCAAAACGGCTTGAACGAACCTTGGATCTTCGTTTATCTTTTTGGAGATATCGATTGCTCTGTTACTCGGTTTGTAGTCCTCGATCTTTGCAACCCTACCTTCAGCCTTTGAAACTATCGTCGAACATATCGCAACGATGTCTCCATCTTCAAGATGAAATCGCTCAACTATGAGCTTTGCCAAATCGTCGCCCTTCTTAACAATCGGTAGCTTCAATCCCACGACCTTCATGATAAAAGTTTTAAAGGATTAAATTTCTTCTTTCACATCTTTCTTGAGGAGTGAAATAATCTCCTCGACACTTCTCCCCTCTTCAAACCTAACGACTATACCTCTACTCTTAAAATGGGATTTCGCACCTTCTCCAATTCTATTTACAATCAAGACGTTTACGTTATGATTACTTAGAAACTCCGCTACCAAAAACCCTTTCCTTCTTTCAACACCGTAATGGGGATTTTCAACCCTGTAACTCTCACCCTTTGAAAGATTTGCAATCGTGAAATATGGAGAATCGATATCTCCCGTGTAACTCCCATAACCGTCTTCTGGTATTGCAACCACTAACGGACGCTTCACCTTCGTGACAACAAGGATTCTCACGACTTCTGGTATCATCTGTCTTACCCTCTCTTCGATCTCCTTTTCAATGACATCTATGGTTTCCGCACTCATGCCTGGATTCACACTAATCTGAACCTCAACGATCTTAGCCTTCCAAGTTCCCCTTACTCCAACGAACTCAACCCCTTCAACTCCCTCAACCCTCTCAACGATCTGTCTTATCTTGACTATCATCTCCAAGTCGACCTTATCCATTAAAGAGTCGGCAGAGTTCTTCAAGATACCAAAACCCGTTTGAAGAATAAGAACAGATATGACAACAGCTATGACAGGATCCAACCACCAGTATCCAAACTTAACAAAGATAAGTCCTACAAAGACCGAAAGGGATGAAAGAACATCGACCCTTGAATGTTTACCCTCAGCTATGAGCGAAGATGATTTCGTCTCCAAGCCAACCTTGATCTTGTACCTTGCAAGTATCTCGTTTACAACTGCGGAAAACATAGCTACACCCAAGGCGTAAAACTCAAACTCTGGAATCGATCTGTTGATCAAGCTCAGTATAGCTTCGTGCATTATTGTGATGGATGAAAAAACTATTATCAATCCCACGGATAGCTCTGCCAAACTTTCAGCCTTTATACGCCCGTAAGGGTACAGTTCATCTGGAGGTTTCATTGAGATCTTAATTCCAATCCAAACCAAGACCGATCCTAAAACGTCTATCAGAGAGTGTATTCCATCCGCAATCAGTGCAGTTGAATTTACGAGAAATCCAGCGAAAATCTTTAAGATCGTTAAGATAGCGTTGGCTACAGCAGACACCTTTCCAGCTCTTAGCTCCCGCATAGGAAACTTTGAATTGGAATCATATAAATATACCGACAAAGTTAATATCCCCAAATGCAAAGTTTATACAAATGCTGATGGATAAACTTACCGAACTTAAGTATAGGCTTGCGGATAGATTCGTTCAAAGAGAAGCAGAGATAACTGCAATTTTAGCCGGCTTACTCTCTGGAGAGCCAACTATACTAATTGGAGAGGTTGGAACGGCTAAGACTGCTCTGATAGAGAACCTTGCAAACATGATAGATGCAAGATACTTCTATTACCTACTGACACGTTTCACAGAGCCAGATGAGATACTGGGTGTCCTGGATATAAACGCTTTGAGGGAAGGTAAATACATCAGAAGGACAGAAGGGAAGTTACCTCAAGCTGAGATAGTGTTCCTGGATGAGATATTTAAGGCCAGCTCTGCGATCAGAAACATACTCCTTGACATGATTCTGAACAAGAGGATATTCAGCGATGGTATCTACATAAAGTTACCGATGCTGGCTTTATACACGGCAAGCAACGAGATAAGTGGAGATATCGAGGATGTTCCGTTCTATGACAGATTAACGATAAGATGTTTCGTTAAAGGCGTATCTGAGGACTCTTGGGAGGAGTTGATCGAGAGGGGCGTTGAGTTGGATTTGGGTGTGAAGAACGAGATTGTCATGGACGTGAACGATGTCAAGACTTTGCAGAGTGCTGTGGCTGAGAAGTTTAGAAACGTTAAAAGCAACGTGGGATTCATTAGGAGATACCTCGAAGCCTTAATAAGATTGAAGCAGAGGGGTGTCAAGATATCTGACAGGAGGAAGATAAAGGTTTTAAAGGTAGCTTCAGCTATTTCAGTAGTTTACGGTGAGAACGATGTTAGCTTGGATTCTTTGGCCGAAGCTCTAAAGTTTACGGCAGTTCACGATGAGGAGGATCTGAAGAAGGTTGAGCAGATAATACTTGAGCTTGGATTGAGTAGTTTCTATCAGCATGTCCAAAAGATCCAGGTTGTGACCGCTGAACTCCAGAATGCAGTCAATGCGAGTTTAAATGGTGGTATGGAGGAGCTTAAGATGTTATCGACCATATTCAAGAGAGCTTCAAGCATACTGAATGAGATACCGAAGAATCCAAGGTTGCTACCTTACATAAGACAGTTTAAGCAGGTTTACAACAGAGCAGAGGATGTCTTGGAGAGAAAGAAAGCTGAGATATTTGGATCATGAACAACAACCTGATAAACATAACGAATGAGGACTTCATATATCAGCTGATCTCTCAGAGGATTGAAGGCTACCTGCCGAAGGATCTTCAGGAGGTTTATAGGGTGTGTGATCAGATAAGGTTCATAGCTACTGATTGTTACTTCTTACACTATTCACTTTACCCGTTCCTCAGATCTAAGAACGATGACGAAGTTCTTGAAGAGGCAAGGAAGTTTTTGCAGAGTTACATATCTGATGAGAGGTATCAGAGGATAAAGATGCTAACTACTTTGGATGATGAGATGAGCTTGGCTTACAGTGTGGCATTAGCAAAGGCTATAATAGGTAAGGTTTTGGGTATGATAAGGCTTGAGCATGAAAATCCGTTTGGTAACTTGAAGATCTACGTTAGCTACGCTTTGAGTTCGATGGTTGAGGGCGGAGAGATACCAGCAGTTTTGGATTACGCCACTGAGTATGCTGAGGAAATGGTGAAGAATGCGAACGATGTTAGAGAACTCATTGGAGGAAAGAAGGCTGGAAAGGAAGAGGGAACTTTCAAGAAGGTTCTTGATTTAGCCGAGCATATGCTTTACGTAAAGTTCATGAGGGACATCGTTTCTTTCTCAAAGAGACTCTTCAGTCACATACCCAAGGCTACATACATACTGAAGAAGAGGGGGAGATTTGGAGATGAACTCTCGGGATACAGTCTGACGAAGAGAGCGGACAGGGCTTTGGTTAGAGAACTTGCACTCCCAGATGAACTTTTCTTAAAGAAGCTGAGCGGTGAGGGATTCTTAACTAAGGAGAAGTTGAGCATAGCTGAAGGAGCATACTACATACTTGTTGACAAGTCTGGATCGATGGTTGGAGAGAAAACTGTATGGGCAAGAAGTGTTGCACTTGCGATATACAGGATGGCGAGTGTTAAGAGAAGGAGGTACTTCTTGAGGTTTTTTGACAAGAAGACACATCAACTGCTTAGCGATCCTCACGATGTCGTCGATGCTATACTAAAGGTTCAATCCAACGGAGGAACGGATATAACTAACGCCCTAAAGACGGCTATAAGGGATCTTATTGAGAGGGGGCTATCTGATCTCACGAACACTATTGTGATAATAACGGATGGAGAGGATGTCGTTGAAGACCTTTCAAAAGATCTGAAGAAGGCAAATGCAAATCTAATTTCGGTTATGATTCAGGGCGAGAACGAAACTCTCAAGGACATAAGTCACAGTTACATGAGAGCAGAACTGAGCGAAGTGGGAGGTGCGAAGTTACTAAAGATAGTTGAGGTTACTTGACGAAACGCTGGTCATTAACACTGTTGATAAGTACCTAACGATGAACATAATAAAGTAAGAAATATAATGTACCAAATAACCAATCGAAGAAAATTTACCGTTTTAATTATGTGGACTGTAACATTTTGTGCGATACTGGTGGTTGTATCTACTACACACTTAAGTATGATTTAAATATACTCGATTCAGCACGATCTTAAATTCAGATCATCGTCTTTAATTTTATCAATGGAGCAATCTCTAATGACAGATGTGTCAACTTAAGAGTTTTATATAAGTATAATTTTTTAAAGCTTACCTGCTCAAATTGACATAGTCCAGCGATAACTGAAAAATTTAAAATACTAAGGAATCACAATGAAGTTATGGTTGAAATCATGGACGATCACAGCATAGGATACCTAACAGTCAGAACTTCAAGAAACACGATAGAGGAGTTCGACAGAACTAAGATCGTTAACTCTCTTGTCAAAGAGACTGGCATTCCCAAAGAGATCGCAAAAGAGATAGCATTAGAGGTTGAAAAGACAATTAAAAGACTTAAGCTTAAGTTCATATCCGCTCCATTAATTAGAGAAATCGTAAACGTTAGACTTCTGGAGAGAGGTTTAGAAAAGGCAAGAGCCAACTACACTCGATTGGGTTTACCCGTTTACGATACTACAAAGATCATCGAGAAAGGTGTTAGAGAGAATGCAAATCTACAGCACAACCCTGAAACCATCCACAAACTTGTTGCTGATTGGGTTATGAAAGAATACGCTTTGCTTAAGGCGTTACCTCTTCATCTGGCAGATGCGCACATGCGTGGTGAAATCCACATTCACGATTTAGAGTACTTCGTCACAAGACCTTACTGCTTCCAGCACGATTTGAGATGGTTCTTGAAGAACGGTCTGAAGGTTGACGGCACTGGTGAGAACACAGCCGTTGCTGGCCCAGCTAAGCATGCTGAAGTTGCGATTTTGCATGCTGCAAAGGCTTTAGCTGCCGCACAGACCAACTTCGCTGGTGGACAGGGTTTAGACTTCTTTAATGTCTGGCTTTCACCTTACATGGAAGGAAAGAGCTATGAAGAGATAAAGCAATTAGCACAGATGTTCATTTACGAGATGAGCGTCGATCCAGAAACACAACTGCTCGTAAGGTGCAAAGGCAACGTTGAAAAGGTTAAGATAGGGGATCTGGTTGATGAATGGATGAAGAAGAACGCCAAAGCTGTCAAAAGGTTCGGGAGAAACGAGGTACTTCTGATAGACGATGACTTAGAAGTGCTGACGTGCAACGAGAACGGAGTTGAATTTGCAAGGATTACTGGAATGAGTAGGCATTTGAGCGATCATCTGCTCAAAATTAAAACCGAAAGAGGTATTAAGATAAGGGTTACGGGACATCACAGTCTGTACGTGATAAGAGACGGAAGACTAAAGGCTGTAAGGGCTGAAGATCTTAAGATCGGCGACGAGATCGTGTTTGCCTTCCCAGAAGTTGAGATCGATAGGGAATACATAAACGTATACGAGGAATTAAAGAACAGAGACTACGCAAAGCGATTTAGAGTTACGAATCTGTCGGAAGTCGTGAAGAAGGTCGGAGAAGAAAACCTTAAGAAGGTGCTCGGAATAGACTTTTGGAAGCTCAGAGAAATATTATCTGGAAGGAGAACAATATCGTTTAAGGAGTTTGTCAGGATCGTTGAGACGTTTAAGCTCGGCTTAAACGATATAAAGGATGTTAAAGTTACATCCTCCACGCACTCAAGAAAGAAGTATTACCTACCTATGAAGCTTGAAGTAACGCCAGAACTCTTGAGGTTGATCGGTTACTATCTCGCAGACGGTTATGCTAACGCTTCTGATGAGGGAATGGGTGTTGGACTTGCATTGGGTGATCACGAACTTGCGAGAGATGCAGTAAGGTGTGTGAAAGCGGTATTCGGAAACGAACCCTTCGTTGAGAAGGAAAGACTTTGGAACGTAAGGTTCGGAGGAAGGTTGGGCGTTAAGCTGGTCCTGGACATACTGAAACTGGGTAGATACGATCATGAGAGGAGAATACCGGCATGGATTCTGCTACTTCCAAAAGAAAAGCTGAAGGAAGTTTTAAAGGCTTACTTCTCAGGAGACGGATACGTTTCGAACTCCACGGCAAAGGTTGTCGGATGTTCAACGGTAAGCGAGCAGTTGATGAGCGACGTAGTCTTTGCATTGCTGAAATTCAGAATACTTCCGACGATACGTGAGTTGGAGAGAAACGTCGAGGAAATAAGAGGGATTAAGGTTAAGTCTCGGAGAAAAGCTTTCAGAATTCTGGTGTTTGACACTTACAAGTTCTACAACGAGATAGGATTCGTTGGCAGGAAGAACGATGCGCTGAGAAAAGTAGCGAGAGTTTCCCTTAAAGATGGATCGGCACTGTTTACACTTAAGGTAACGTCGATAGACAGAATTGAAGGAGAATTCAGGGTGTACGACGTAGAGGTTGAAGGTACTCACAGATTCGTTGGTGTAAATAGATACTGTGCCGTTTTTTCCAATTCCCAGATGTATGTAGCGAGAGGAGGTCAGAGCCTAGGAAAAGACGAACTGATCTACGTTATAGAAGATGGGAATTGTAGGGTTGTAGAAATAGGAAAGTTCATCGACGACCTGATGGAGAGGTACAGCGATGCAGTAATCACGAGTGGGGATACTGAGATACTGTACTTAGATAGGGCGATATACACCATCTCAGTAAATACCAAAACTGGTAAAGCGGAGATAAAGAGGATTTACGCAGTTTCAAGGCATAGGCCGAGAGGAAAGGTCTACAGAATCGTCGGAAAGGATGGAACTGCTGTAGTAGTTACCGAAGACCATTCGCTATTCAACTACAACGAAAGAGGAGAGTTGATCCAAGTTAAGCCAATGGAAATGAGACATATAATTCGAACGTTTGATAGTCCATTTGGGGAGGAATACAAACTTGGAGATTATATAGAAACTGGCTACAGAAGAACTGAGTCTCCACACAACACGAGACAAAACGACATTCCTGAAAAGCTAAAGATAACCGTAGAATTATGTCAGTTTTTGGGTCTATTCGTCGCAGAAGGTAGCTACTGTAATAACGGCATTAGAATTTCAACAAAGGACGAAAGCATAGTGGAATTCGTAAAGAACTTCGTGAAGATTACGCTAAATCCGAACATATCGGTTAACTACAGAGATAACTCCGTCTGTTTCGTTAACAAAGGTTTCTACGAATTCATGAGAGAGATTATCAACAGCGGAGCCGAGAACAAGAATATACCCGAGTTTATACTCAAAGGTGACAAAACGATTAAGCTGGCATTCCTTGGTGGTTTAATAAGCGGAGATGGATACGTAAGCAAGGATGGAAGAGTGCAGATATACACAACTTCGAAGCAGTTGTT
Source organism: uncultured archaeon (assembly GCA_964623695.1). Taxonomy (GTDB): domain Archaea; phylum Halobacteriota; class Archaeoglobi; order Archaeoglobales; family Archaeoglobaceae; genus Archaeoglobus_B. The sequence continues at coordinate 12,038 of CAZUUE010000002.1, read as the reverse complement.
GGGTCAGCTACACATACTGCTATCGAGCCTTGGAATTTTATATACGATCGGCAAGATTCAAAAGAGGGGCGAAGTGGTTACAATAAACGGCAATAGAACTACGAGAAACCATGACTGCTATGTAATCGAATTTGCGAAGGATTCTATGGCTATGCTGAAGCCGTTCGTAATCTCAAAGACTAAAAGAGATAGAATTAAAGAATCAAGCGTAAATCAGATTCCGTTCGATTACAGAATGCTAAAGGACTACCTCAGAAATCTTGCCAGAAGAAAACCATATACGAACTACGCGTGGAAATCAAACGACAGAAGGTTGAAGTTCAAGACGCTTAACAAGATCGCTGAGCTAAATCCGCATCTAAGACAGTTAATCGAAAGACTGAAGAGAAATGTTCCAATCGAAATAGAGAAAATCGAAGAAATCGAATACAATGGCTATGTCTATGATTTAAGCGTTGAAGAAAATGAGAACTTCATAACGGCACAAGGTATTCTCTGTCACAACACTGTTTTCAGCGACATAGACATAGAGTACGGTGTTCCAAGCATATGCGCTGATTTGCCAGCAGTTTTGCCAGGTGGTGTTGTCAAGGAATCTGTAACATACGCTGATTTTGAGGAAGAAGCAATATTGTTTGCAAAAGCACTCACCGAAGTATACTTGGAGGGTGATTATGTCGGCAAGCCTTTCTTCTTCCCCAAGCCAAATTACAAGCTCAGAAAGGAGTGCTTCAAGAAAGAAGGTTTTGATGAGTTCATGATCTTGGTGCACAAATGCGTTGCCAAATACGGCACTCCGTACTTCTTAAACCTGTTAGCGGGATATCTGCCAGATAACGTATTTGCTCAGTGCTTGACTCCAGAGACCGAGATATTGGTAGTTGAGGATGGCATGGTAAAGGTAAAGAAGATCGAGGAGCTGTACGACTCAAGTGGCAACGGTTGGCTCGATAAATGCTTTGATGTTGTAACAGTTAAAGATGGTAAGATTACCATAACTAAGGCTACGGGAGTCTACAGAAGATGGCATAAAGGTAAAATAGTTAAAATCAAGCTCAGAAACGGTTTAACTCTAAGAGTTACACCCGATCATCCGTGCTTCATCCTAAATGGAGATTCCATAGTCGTGAAGAGCGCTGAAGAGCTAAAAGTTGGTGATTTAATTCCAATCGGAATTGATTTCAACTTCAATGGCATAAAGAAGCTCGATTTGATCAAAATTGGAAGGGATAAACTGTTCGTAGTGGATCCACCGAAGTTTGGATACAAGAGCTTTGCAAGAGAACATGGATTAAAGGTGTCTACGGTTGCAGGCTGGGCTCAGAGATGTATTCTACCAGCCAAGTTCTTTGAAAGTTATGACGGCAGAGTTAGGATGAGGAATGAGCATGGGGGAATAAGGACTCCAATCGATGTCAGTTACGACTTTGGAAGGTTCATAGGATTGTTCTTGGCTGAAGGAGACATTCAGCCAAACGGAAAGATTAGATTCTCTTTCAATGAGAAAGAGGTAGAACTACAGAGATTCATTGCGGATTACGTCTCATATCTTGGCAAGAACTGTTCGAAGCGCATAGCAAACTCGGCATGTGTCATGGAGATTTCTTCGAGAACTCTTGCATGGTTACTTAGAGATGTGCTCGAACTCGGAACGAATTCAATGAACCACGACATCGGATGGATCGTTTACAACTTCCCAAACGAGGCTAAATTCGGAGTTATCGACGGAATAATTGAAGGAGATGGTTATATCAGAGAAAAGCCGACTACGGTGGAAGTTTCTCTGCACATGGGTAACGAAAGACTACTCAGGAGACTTGAACTGCTCATGAGATTCGTCGGAATTAAGAGTTACCTCAGAAGGACTAAGAACGCATACATCTTGAGACTTTGCTCCGAAGATGCAAGAAGGTACGTTAACGATGGTAAAAGAACGCTGAAGAGATTTAAGAGGGTAAAGGGTTACGAAGATTTGGTGTTCATAGAGGTAGAATCGATTGAGCTTGAGGACTATGAAGGCTACGTATACGACATAGAAGTTCCAGAGACAAACGCCTTCTTTGCAAACGGTGTTCTTACACATAACTGTTGCAGACTCGTCCTTTCACCAGATAACCAAGACTGGGAAGACTTCAAGAACGGTTGCATGAGAACTGGAAGTCTTCAGGTTGTAACGATCAATCTGCCGAGGATAGCCTACGAAGCTAACGGTAACGACGAAAAGCTGTTCGAAATATTAGAGCAGAGGATGTTGCTCGCGAGAGAAGTCATAGAACTGAAGAGAGAGATCATCAAGAAGAGAATGGAGCAAGGATCTTTGCCTTTCCTGACGCAAGACGTGAACGGTGAACCTTACTACAGAATAGACAAGGTGGTTAGGTCTATAGGATTTGTTGGGCTTAACGAAATGCTGAAAGCCCATATAGGTGAAGAGCTACACGAGAGTAAGTACGCTTGGAGGTTCGGCTTAGAGGTCATCAAGAGGATGATGGACACGACATTGGAGTGGAGCAGAGAGACAGGACAGAGGTGGGTTGTAACTCAAACACCAGCTGAATCGGCAGCACATAGACTCGCACTGCTTGATCTCAAGGAGTTTAACGGAAAAGCCATAGTGCAGGGTAACGTCAAGACTGGTGCAGTTTATTACACGAACAGCTCTCACGTTAGAGTTAGTGCGGATGTGCCACTGTTCGAGAGGCTTAGGATCGAAGGAGCTTTTCATCCTCTCTGCAACGGTGGAATGATGGCTCACGTTTGGATTGGCGAAAGCTCACCAAATCCAGAGTTGCTCTGGGAGCTTACGAAGAAGATCGCCACGAAGACACTGGTAGGTTACTGGGCATACACTAAGGACATGACGTTCTGCAGGAGTTGTGGAAAGTTGAGCGGTGGTATTAACAAGAACTGTCCTTTCTGCAACAGTAACGATTTGGAGTGGTATTCGCGTGTAACGGGATACTATCAGAGGGTCAGTGGTTGGAACGATGGAAAGGTTCAGGAGTTGTTTGACAGAAAGAGGGAAAGGTTTTAAAATTCAAAGGAGGCTGAGTATTTCGGCCCTTATCGTCTCACTTTCAAACAACCTGTGAACTATAGCCTTACTTGGACAGCTCGCAGCGCAGGCACCGCAACCCATGCAGAGAGATTCGTCTATCCTCGCCCTCACACGACCGTTCATGCTCACGATCTCAATTGCATTGAACGGACATATCGGAACACACATCCCACAACCTGAGCACTTCTCCTCATCAACGTAGGCTGTCGTAGGTTCGAGTTCAACGTATCCTCTCCTTATCATTGACAAGGCCTGACCTGCTGCAGATTCAGCTTGAGCTACGGAATCTTGTATGTCCTTTGGGCCCTGAGCGCAACCGCAAACGAATATACCTGGTGCAACCACTGTTGGAGCAAGCTTTGGATGAACCTCTTTAAAGAATCCATTTTCGTCTAACGGGACCTTTAGAATTCTTGCAAGTTCTTTGGTACCATCTGATGGTTCTATGGCTGGTGATAGGATGACCATGTCAAAAGGTATCCTCCTAACCTTACCCAGAAGTGTGTCCTCTACGACGACTATAACTCTTCCCTTCTCGATCTCCTTTCTCTCATCCTCATCCATGGGTATGTCCGTGATCTCGGCAACTTTCCCCCTTATAACCTTAACATCCTCCAAAACACTTCTGTAAAACTCCTCGTAACCTTTTCCAAACGCTCTCATGTCTATGTAAAAGTTGTATATCTCAGCGTTTGTTCTCTCCTTTATCAGATGAGCTATCTTCAAGGAGTACATACAGCAAACTCTCGAACAGTATCTCTTGTACCTCTCGTCTCTACTTCCGACACAGTGAACTATGGCAACTCTCTCGGGCTCCTTTCCATTCACAATTATCCTTCCGCCTGTTGGTCCAGTTGAACTTAGCATCCTCTCAACTTGCAGAGCCGTGAAGACGTTCTTGTATCTACCGTATCCATACTCTACAATCACGGACGGATCGAACAGCTTGTATCCGGTCGCAATTATGATCGCGCCAACCTCTATCTCTTCAATTCTCTCCTTCTGTTCGAAATCTATTGCATCAGCCTCACATACATCTTCACAGTACATCGGGCACTTGTTCGTTATGAAGTGTAAGCACTCGTCTGGATTTATGATTGGTGTGTTTGGAATTGCCTGTGGGAAAGGTATGTGTATGGGTTTTCTAAATCCTATCCCTTCATCGAACTTCGATGGAATGTTTGGATAGTAAAGACAAGAATCTACACATTCCATACAACCTGTACAAGCTTCCTCGTTTATGAATCTTGGTTTTATCCTGATCTTAACCTTAAACTTTCCTACAGAACCTTTGACATCTATAACTTCTGAGTTTGTGTAAAGTTTTATGTTCGGATTTTCTTTGACTGCTGTCATTTTCGGTGTTAATATGCACGCAGCACAGTCCAGCGTTGGAAAAACCTTGTCAAACTTTGCCATGTTCCCGCCTATCGTTGGTTCTCTCTCAACGAGAAAAACCTCAATTCCTGCTTCGGCAAGCAAAAGCGATGCTGAGATTCCGGCAATTCCACCACCGATCACCAAAACCCTTGGTGTTACACTCACCTTTTTGATTTCAAGGGCATTATGACGCTTAACCCTTTCAACAGCAGATCTTATAAGCTTCTTAGCCTTCTCAGTAGCTCTAACTTTATCTGAATGAACCCACGAGCATTGCTCTCTTATGTTTGCTATCTGAAGGAAGAATGGATTCAATCCGGCCTCACTCAAAACCTTCCTGAACGTTAACTCGTGAAGGTTCGGTGAACAGGCTGCAACAACTACCCTATCCAAATTAAACTTCCTCACATCATCCTTTATCAACTCCTGTCCAGGATTCGAACACATGAATCTGTAATCCCTCACAACAACGACATCATCCAAACCCTTTGCGTAATCTACAAGCTCATCGATGTTCAAAAATCCGGCAATATTGAAACCGCAATGACAGATGTAAACACCAACCCTCATAAACCTTCACCGTACATGGAATAGTAAATTATCTCAACGATATCCAAAACCCTAATATCGCCATTAACAGACTTTGAAGCTTCTTCAAGCATGATCTTACAGAATGGGCAGGCAACGGCTAACACATCGGCATTCACATCCAAAGCCTCCTTTATTCTCATTATCGAAGGTTGAACTCTCCCTTGATAACCGACGGCTATGTTTCCACATCCTCCTCCACAGCATATCGAAAGTTTTCTGTTACTCTTCATCTCGACCAGCTTTAACCCTGGAACAGACTTTAGTATCTCCCTTGGAAGTTCGTATATACCGTTGTATCTACCCAAGAAACAGGAATCGTGGTATGTAACAACCTTGTTGAATTCATGCTTAAGTTTTATTTCATCCATGAGTTCGTACAAGACCTCTAAGAAGAGTTTCACTTCTAAGTTGTAATCGTTCTTAAAAGTGTTGTAGCAGTGTGGTGAATGCGTTATAATCCTCTTAACACCATATCTCTTAAAGATCTTGAAGTTCTCCTCCATTAAGAGCTCAAACAATCCGTCTTCGCCAACCCTCTTAACATCGTTACCACAGCAACCCTCTTCTCCGCCGAGAACTGCATAGCTAAATTCAAGATCGTTTAAGATTCTTGCAATCTTCTCCGTAACCCCCGTTACCCTTGAATCTAAACTGTTTGCACATCCAACGAACCACAACCATTCAAAATCCCTGTCCTTAACTGTTGGAACGTTAAGACCTTTCATCCATTCCCCTCTCTTCATCCTACTGTACCCCCATGGATTCCTTCTTCTATACACGTTCATCAAGAATTCACCTATGTGCGGTGGGACGCTTCCGTTCTCAACTGAAAATCTCTTTAAGGTTTGCATCGCGACGCTCGGATTTGCATCTCTTGGACAGAACTCGTCACAGAGCTTGCACTGTAGACAAAGCCAGACCTCTTCAAAGCTTTCGATTCTCCCCCATCTCATGTATGCAATTAACCTCCTTGGAAATCTACCATCTGAGACGGGGCATATGGCCGTGCAGTTTCCGCACTGGTAACATCTCATCAGATCGTCATGTTTAATAACTCTCTCTTGAAGATCTCTACTCATAACCTCTACCATTAAAATCACCTCAATCTTTCCAAGAGAAGTGGAACTATTTCCTCAACGTCTCCAACCACTCCGTACCTTGAAATCCTGAATATCGGTGCCTTTTTATCCTTATTTATCGCTATAACGTTCTTTGCCTTTACGCCCTCTACGTGTTCCATCGCACCGCTTATCCCCAAAGCAAGATATAGCTTTGGAGAGATCGTTCTCCCACTTCTACCGATCTGCCTCGATGCCGGAAGTATTCCTTGATCTACAAGTGGTCTTGAAGCTCCAACAACGCCGCCCAAAGCTTCTGCAAGCTCTTCGGCAACATCTATTATGTTCTGTGCACCTCTACCAACACCGACAACGACATCTGCTTTGGTTATATCCACGTCGATCTCTGGCTTAACGACATCCAAAAGCTCAATCTCATGTTCTACATCTATCGATAACCTCTCAACCTCAAATTCTCCATCCACCTTCAGGGGTTCAAAGGATCCTCTGTTTATCAAATAGATACCTTCAAATTCAACTTCGACGAAGACCTTACCTCCGTAAGATACAGCCCTGGCCTTCGAATCCAAATCGACACATGAAACTAAAGTTGGTAAGATACCCAAAGCCAGATCTATTCCTATTGGCGTGTTGCCGATCAGAATCTTCTTCGGTTTGTACATTTCAACTATCTTCTTTAAAACGTACCTGTGTAAAGCTGGATTGTTGAACCTCTCATCATCGACGTGTATGACCTTATCACTTGCACCCAAACCCTCAAGTTCGGCTTTCCCAATCACAACTGTCCAAACCTCATCTCCAAGCTCCCTAGCCTTCCTTAAGAGCTCATACGTTATATCGGAAATCTTACCCTCAAACGTCTCAGCATAAACCAGGATCATGTTACCAACCCCTTTATTATATCAGCCAACTTCTCCGCAATCTCCTCTGGTGTTCCATCTATGAATTCAACCTCGGGCTTTGGAGGTTCGATGAATCTAACATCCAACGATTCCTCTTCGATATCAAACCTCAACTCCTCTATTTCAGCTGTTTTCATGATGCTTCTCAGCTTTGAAAATGGAACGTACCTTGGAGGTTTCTCTAACGAAAGTATTCCAAAAACTGCAGGCTTCTTAACCTTTAAAACGAGATATGCACCACCTCCAAGCTCCTTCTTAACTATTGCAAAGTCTCCGTCGAGATCTATACCTTTCACACCACCTACATACGGATAGTTCAATTTATCCGCAACTATCGCCCCAAAGACACCGTAGAACTCGTCAACAGCAAGTGTTCCAGTCATGATTATGTCAAACTTCTTTAAGAATTCCGACATAGCATCCACGATCTTGTAGTTCGTTGTTCTCGGTATCAAGACCTTGTAAGCCTTGTCAGCACCCTTTGCAATCGCCATGTATAGAAACTCGTCTATCTCGTCGTATGCATCTTCGTTGGCAATACCAACAACCTCAACCCTCTCACCGTACTTCTCCTTTAAATTTACGGCATGCTCCACAGCGTACTCGTCTAGCTCGTTTGCCATGTACCTATATGGTTTCACTTCTCTCTCCTCGATCTCCAAACCCTCTACAAGGTCTGGAACGGCTCTAACTATCACACATATCATCTCAACGCCTCCATCATGATTTCAGATATGTCCATAACCTTTATATCCAAACCCAAAACCTTTACAGCGTCTTCGAACATAGGAATATCCAATATGCACGACGTGACGATAACATCGACGCCAAGCTCGTACGCTTCCTTAACTCTTCTCTCAGATAACCTCTCCTTAACCTTACTTCTAACAAGGCTATCGAGCCATATCCCACCTCCTCCTCCACCGCAGCAGAGTGCATTTTCTCTGTTCCTCTTCATCTCGACGAGTTCAACACCGATCTTCTCTAATATTTTCCTTGAAGATTCGAATTCGCCGTTCCACCTTCCTAAGAAGCACGGATCGTGATACGTAACCTTGTAATCGAGTTTTTCAAATTCGAAGTTGTCTATGTTCTCTGCAAAGAACTGTGAGTGATGTAGGACATTGTATGAGAATCCGAACTTCGGATACTCGTTCTTCAAAGAGTTGAAGACATGAGCGTCTGGTGTAACGATCTTGTTGAACTCGTACCTGTTAAACAGCTTTACGTTTTTCATTGCAAGATCTTCAAAGAGTCCAAACTCACCTAAAAGCCTGCAGTGATCCCCTATACATCTCTCTCCTCTCAAAACCGCAAAATCTACACCCATGATATTGAACAGTCTTGCAATTGTCTTCGTGACCTCCCTGCATCTGCTGTGGTATGAACCGTAACAACCTGGAATGAAAAGAACGTCTGTTTTCTTGGTGTCCTCAAGAATTGGAACTTCAAATTCAAGCTCGTTCGTCCATCCAATTCTTTCCCTCTGAGGCAATCCGAACGGATTTCCATATCTCATTATGTTCGTAAGTGTTCTCGAAAGCTCTTCTGGAACTTCCCTCTCCAATGCTATTTCTCTGATCCTTGGTAGGATCTCATCGGTTATCCTTATCCTACTCGGACATCTGAACGTGCAGAGGTAGCATGATGAACAGAGCCATATGGTATCTGTAAACTTAATCTCGTTCAAGTTTGACATCAAAACTAACATCCTGGGTGTGAAGTCGAGTGAAGATCCGTAGGGACAGGAACCGCTGCATACACCGCACTGTATGCACGGGTTCATCAAACTTTAATGATAGATCATGTAATTTAAGCCTTTCTGTTATTGTCGTATTGAACCGTCATTTGTCAATTAAAAATTCGTTAAAAAACGAATTAATCCAAACCGTATCTCAGAGCATTTTCATCCGCAATCCTTTGAAGCTCAGAGATCAACTTCCCTCCTTCTGGATGCTTGAACAGATGTTTGAATCTACCCTGAACCTTCAGATAATCTTCAACTGGCCTTCTCTTCTTTATCTTTTTAACCCTTACGAGCCTTCCGTATTCGAACTCGACGATTGGGAAGAGAGCTGTTTCGTAAGCCAACCTTGCAACCTCAACTGTCTTTGAAGGATCGAAGTGCCATCCCGTTGGGCACGGACAGTGAACGTGAATGTATTTCGATCCTCTGAATTCGACAGCCCTCTTCGCTTTCCTTCTGAGATCTCTTGGAAAGGCAATCGAAGATGTTGCAACGTAAGGAGTTCCGTGCGCAAGTGCGAATGCAACCATGTCCTTTCTCCTTAACGTCTTTCCAGGTAAAATCCTCCCAGCTGGAGTTGTGGTCGTGCTTGCACCCAACATCGTTTGTGAGCTTTGCTGGTTTCCCGTGTTCTGATAAGCTTCGTTGTCCAGACAGATGTATAGGACGTTGTCGTTTCTGTGAAGCATGGACGAAAGGTAACCCACGCCTATATCAGCCGTTGCTCCATCTCCGGCAAATACGACAACGTGACCCTCATCTTCCCTCCCCAAAACCTCCAAAGCGTAGGCAATTCCAGAGGCAACTGAAGGACCGTTTTCAAAAGTCGAATGTATGTATGGAACACCCCATGCACTCCTCCCGTATTGAGAACTGGTAACCTCAAGACATCCGGTTGGATTAACCACAAAACATCTACCATCTAAAGCTTCCAAGACGTTTCTAACTGCAATCGGAAGCGGACAACCGTAACAGGCACTGTGACCTTTTCCAAAGAACATTAAAACGTCACCTCCTCAAAATCCTTCAAACCCTCGAAGCTGTACCTATATGCTTTTCCACTCAAGACCTTTGAGACGCAATCCTCTATGAGACTTTTTGGAACGTCCCTTCCACCTAAACCAACTATGAAAGAGTAAATATTTGGTGACTCTCCATAGAGTGCGTTCCTAACGTCTATAGTTAAGACTCCTTCGTATCCAAAAGAAACAGCTCTGTCAAAAACTATTACGTTATCACAGTCCTTCAAAACTTCTCTTATCTCATCGTAGGGGAAGGGTCTGTACGTTCTGACCTTTAGGTAGCCCAGACTCATCTCCCTTGCAACTTCCTTTATCGTTCCCATTATGGATCCAAGTGAAACCAAAACGGTCTTACTTTCCTTAAACTCTATCAAGCCTCCCCAGTCCCTTTTTATCTCCGCCCACTCCTTAAAAACGTTCTCAATCGTCTTCTTTGCATTTACCATGTCCTTGTGCATCTTGTATCTGAACTCCATGTAGCAATTTGGAGGGGCGTATGCACCGAAGGTCAAGGGGTTTTCGATCGAGAGCTTTACCGGAGGCTCATAAGGTGGTAAGAAATTATCTACGGTTTCCTGATCAAGAAGATCTATGGGTTCGTATGCGTGTGTGAGCTTGAATCCATCCATGCAAACCATGGTCGGGAACATAGTGCTTTCGGCTATCTTGTAGGCTTGAGGGATCATTTCGTGAACCTCCTGGTTGTCTTCGACGTACATCTGAATTATCCCAGAATCTCTCAACATCATGCTATCTTGAAGATCGTTCCATATACTGAGCGGTGCGGATAGGGCTCTGTTCGTGTTAACTATGACTATAGGAAGTCTCATGCCAGCCGCATTTAACAAGACCTCGCTCATCAGTATCAATCCCTGAGAGCATGTCGCAGTGAAAGTTCTGGCGCCCGTTGCGGATGCTCCTACGAGTATCGAAGCAGCTTCAAACTCTGACTCTGCAGTTATATACTTGCAATTCTCAAGCTCACCGTTTGCATACATCTCAGCCAAGTTCTCAACTATCTCAGTTTGAGGTGTGATCGGATAGGCGCATATCACGTTTGGTTTGCAAAGCTTAACAGCATACGCAACCGCATAGAAACCTCTAACGACCTTCATTCGATCACCTTTTCAACCATCTCTATAGCGTTTGCTGGACAGACCTCACAGCATATACCACAACCCTTACAGTAATCGTAGTCTACAACAGCAAACCTCTTTCTGTCCTCCTGCATCATCTCGATACATCCATCTGGACAGAACATGTAACATTCACCGCATCCTATGCACTTCTCTCTGTCTATCTTTGGTATCAAAACGGCCCAAGTTCCTGTCTTATCGTTTAGGGATTCAAGCGGCCTTGAAACTGCACCCAAACTTATCCTCATCCTTTTACCTCCCTGTAAGCCCTCTCAACAACTTTAACGTTTCTCCTTGCAACTTCTTCACCCTTCCTCTCAAACCATTCGTAAATTGTCTCTTTCAATGTATCCAGCTTCACTATCTTTGTGAATCCGGCAAACGCTCCAACCATGGCCGTGTTTGTTATGGGTCTCTTGAGTATCTCAAGTGCTATCTTTGTTGCATCTATCGTCACGGTATCGTTCCATCCCGTCCTTTCCTTAGCCTTCTCCAAATTCGGATGATTTGCTATGAGCCAACCCTTCAACCCCGAAACAACATCTTTATCGAGCAACATCGGATCGAGAACTACGGAGTAATCTGGGTCGTGAACTTCATCTCTATCGTAAACCTTCTCCTCCGAAATCTTTAGGTATGAAACGACTGGACCTCCTCTCTTCTCGGCACCGAACATGGGAAAGGAAAGTGTCCAATAACCCTCTTTAAAAGCAGCCACTGCAAGTATGTCAGCTGCAGTTACAACACCTTGCCCACCTCTCCCATGAAATCTAACCTTTATAATTACGATCACCCCCACAATCGGTTGTAAGAGGGACACTTAAAACTTGTCATCGGTGGTGGGCACGCCTCGGGTCGATCCGTCTTGCGGGATTCTGTCAGATACGATCTCTCCTCCCCGCACCCCCGAAAGCGCCGAACGTTCGGGGTAAGCCTGCTCCCTTCCGGGCCTAAGCCGTTCCCCCCGACAAACACGGTGGTGCATCCCTCCAGATGCACCAACCGTGACCGCCGACCCTTCGGGACGGGGACTCTACGAGACCGTATCTGACAGTTAACCCCGCTCAACGGACCTTCCCTCGGCTTCGGCCCCCGCATATCGACGGTTTCGGGTTACAGGGGA
>CAZUUE010000001.1:0-24454 GCA_964623695.1 uncultured archaeon | reverse complement strand
TTGTCAGGTATCGTGACGATATTAATAGCTAAAAGTGTGATCAAAATAGTACAGAGGATCAATTATATATATTTAAATTTATTAATTTTAATAATTTTATTATTTATTATTTATGTCTTCTCTGGGTGCATTGGTATTGTAATATTTATTACATCTGTGTGTTTAGGTATAATTACAATATTACTTGACGTAAACGTCAGTTTGCTCGTATCAGTTTTGATGATACCATTGATAATCAATCTACTTTAAAAATTTAAAAAATAATATAAAGTAAAATCGTGAATGTTCTTCTCTTTGCATAATTTTAACTTTGATTAAATTAATATAAAGATTTTTACAGTAATCTATATCATGCTATCAATAGCAATACCATCATCAGCTCTGATAAACGAAACTGATCCTAAAATAAAGACATTTAAGATTGGAATGATTGCAAGAGCTTGTGCAATTTTCAGAGTTGAGGAGATTGTTATCTACAGAGACCCAAAACTGAACGAATCTAAATTCATAAAGGATGTTTTAGAATACGCTGAGACACCACAATACCTTCGTAAATACATACCAATTAAGAGATATCTCCGCTACGTAGGTGTTTTACCTCCACTCAAGATTCCATCTCATAAGTCGAAACGTTTAAAAGTCGGTGAGATAAGAGAGGGGGTTATAGTCGATGTTTCTTCTGACGGAACGCGATGGGTGGATGTCGGTGTAAAAACCCTGGCACACCTAAAATCCAAAGCTAAAAAGGGTGCCCGCGTTACTGTCAGAATCTGTTCGAAAAGTCCGTTGGTAGTTGAAGAGGCAAAACCCATAGAGTATTGGGGATACAAGGTTAGAATCGCGGAACTCAAAGACGTTCTAAGTAGGAAGGGAGTTGTTGTAACATCAAGAAGATGCAAGACACCAAGCTTGAATGAGCTGAAATCTTTAAAAACAGATTTAACCTTAGTGTTTGGAAGTCCCGAAGAGGGGGTGTTTGAAATCGCTGAGAGGTTAGGCGTGAATGTGGGAGGGAGATGCTGGAACACGATACCCATGCAGGGTGTAGAAACCGTAAGGTTAGAGGAAGCTATCTACGCCACGTTGGCGATACTGAACTATGTGAGGTGGTTGAATGAAGTATAGCAGACCGAGAAGAGGTTCACTAGCCTTTAGTCCAAGGAAGAGGGCTAAAGATGTTATTCCAAGGATAAGGAGTTGGCCAGACTACGTAGGTGAACCTAAGTTGCTGGGATTTGCTGGATACAAGGCGGGAATGACTCATGTAGTAATGATAGACGACAGGAGAAATTCGCCTACCTATGGAGAAGAAATAGTCGTTCCTGTCACGGTGATAGAATGCCCACCGCTAAAGGTTGCAGGGATAAGGGTTTACAGAAAAACGATTTACGGCTTACAGATTGTTAGAGAAGTTTGGACAAACGAGCTCGATGAACACTTAAGCAGAAGACTTCCGCTTCCGAAGAAGGTTGCTGACGTTGAGAGTTTGAAAAACTTGGATTTCTCAGAGGTTAGATTGATCACATACACTCAACCTTACTTGATAACTGGAGTCCCATCAAAGACTCCAGATGTCATGGAGTTTAAGTTAGGTGGAAAGGAAATCGATGAAGTTTTAGATTACGCCATATCGAAGCTTGGAAAGGATGTGAGGGTTTCAGAGGTCTTTCAAGAGGGTGCGTTTATTGATGTCATTTCTATAACGAAGGGTAAAGGTTTTCAAGGGCCAGTTAAGAGGTGGGGAGTCATAACTTTAGATGCCAAGCATGCAAGAAGCTCAAAGCATAGAAGAGTTGGAACGCTGGGACCATGGACGCCTGCAAAGGTCAGATGGACAGTTCCTCAAGCCGGACAGATGGGTTTCCATCAGAGAACAGAATACAACAAGAGGATAATTAAGATCGGTAAAGGAGATTTTTCTCCAGATGGAGGATTCGTTCGATATGGAATAGTTAGAAGTGAATACGTTTTGGTAAGCGGAAGTGTTCCTGGACCCGTTAAGAGGTTGATCAAGATGAGAGATGCGATAAGGCCTCCAAAGGGTGTTTATGAAGGTGTGAACGTTCTATACGTTAGCACGAGATCAAAGCAGGGTAGGTGATGTTATGAGAGCCAAAGTTCTAAATCTGAATGGAGAAATATTTGAAGAGATAGAACTTCCAGAGCTATTTAAAGAGGAGTTTAGACCAGACATAATAAAGAGAGCTGTTCTTGCAATACAATCCCACAAAAGACAGCCTTACGGAACGAGTCCGTTGGCCGGAATCGATTATGCATGGGAGAACTGGGGTCCTGGATACGGATACGCGAGGGTTCCGAGGATAAAGCATGGGAGCAGAGCTGTTGTCGTCCCTCAAGCGGTTGGAGGTAGAAGGGCTCATCCACCAAAGGTTGAAAGAAAGTGGAAGGAGAAGATAAATAAAAAGGAGAGAAAGAAAGCGTTGAGATCTGCAATTGCAGCAACTGCAAATCCAGAAATCGTTAGAGCAAGAAACCATCTCTTTGAGGGAGATCTTCCGAAGATCGTTGTAGATGAATTCGAATCTTTAAAGAGAACAAAGGATGTGATAGAAGTCTTTAAAGCCATAGGAGTTTATGCTGACGTTGAAAGGGCTAAAGAGACTAAGAGATTCAGGGCTGGGAAGGGAAAGATGAGGGGAAGGAGATACGTAATGAAAAAGAGTGTACTTGTTGTTGTTTCAAATGACAACGGTATATTAAAGGCTGTCAGGAATTTGCCCGGTGTTGATGGCGTTATCGTAAAAGATCTGAACGTTGAGCTTCTTGCTCCAGGTTGCATTGCTGGAAGACTTACAGTTTGGACAAAGTCCGCAATTGATTATCTGAGGGGATGGTTATGTTGATCAAGTGTTTTTTGGTAACTGAGAAAGCTGTAAGTCTTCTGGATAAGAACATACTTACAGCAATAGTTGATGTGAGAGCGAGAAAACCAGATATAAAGAGAGAGATAGAGAGGTTGTTTGATGTTGAGGTCGAAAAGGTAAATACGCTTATAACTCCAAAGGGTGAGAAGAAGGCTTACATCAAGTTAAAGACAGGTTCAGCTGAAGAGATTCTGTCAAAGTTGGGTGTGTTCTGAGGTGGTTTGAATGGGTAAGCGTATAATCTCTCAAAACAGAGGAAAGGGAACACCAACGTACACGGCACCTTCACACAAGTACAGGGCTGAGATAAAGCATTTGAAGTTCAAGCCTGGTGAGACCATTACAGCTGAAATCATAGACATTCAGCACGACCCAGCGAGAAACGGCCCTGTGGCATTAGTTAGATTGCCCGATGGACGTAAAGAGTTCGTATTGGCAGTTGAAGGTATGGGGATAGGTGATGTAATTCAAGCTGGTGAGAATGTCGAGATAAAACCTGGAAACACTACATACCTAAAGAACATTCCCGAAGGAACTTACATCTGCAACGTTGAGAACCAGCCGATGGATGGTGGAAAGTTTGCTAGGGCAAGCGGTACTTACGCGATAGTTGTAGCCCATGAGGAAGATAGGGTTCTCGTTCAAATGCCATCTGGAAGGTTGAAGTGGTTTGATCCGAAGTGCAGAGCTACGATTGGAATTGTTGCTGGTGGCGGAAGGACTGAGAAACCTTTTGTAAAGGCTGGAAAGAAGTTTCACAAGATGAAGAGCAAGGCTGCGAAGTATCCAAGGGTTAGGGGTGTTGCAATGAATGCTGTAGATCATCCATTCGGTGGAGGTAAGCACCAGCATGTTGGAAGACCTAAGACGGTAAGCAGAAACGCTCCACCAGGAAGGAAGGTTGGAAGTATAGCTGCAAGGAGAACTGGAGTTAGGAAATGATTTATATCAATTTTGTGAGGTGTGTGGTGTGGCGTTAAAGAGTAAGATAACAAGACCGAAGGGGTTCAGGTATCGTGGTTACACGTTAGAAGAACTCAAGAGCATGAGTCTTGAGCAGTTGGCCGAGATCTTACCTGCAAGAGAGAGGAGAAAGATAAGGAGAGGATTTACAGAGCAGGAGTTAAAACTTTTGAGAAAGTTGAAGAAGAAAGACGTTGTCAGGACGCATTGCAGGGATATGATAGTCCTTCCAGAGATGGTTGGTAAGGTTATACACGTTCACAACGGTAAGGAGTTTGTTAGAGTTGAGATAAAGCCAGAGATGATCGGACATAGACTTGGTGAGTTTGCACAAACGAGAAGGTTTGAGAAGCATTCTGGGCCAGGAGTTGGTGCAACGAGGAGTAGCAAGTTCGTTCCACTGAAGTGATGAACATGGCGAGGATCAAATACTCGTACAAACCAGACGACGAGACCAAGGTTGCAAAGGCTATGGGATACGAGATGCCGATAAGCTTCAAGCATGCGGTAGAGATATGCAGATTCATAAGGGGTAAGAAGGTTGTTGAAGCTAAGAAGATATTACAAGATGTTATAGATCTTAAGAAACCGATACCATTCAAAAGATACAAGAAGAAAGTTGCTCATAAGAGTTTGGATGGTTGGTACGCTGGGAGGTTTCCACAGAAGGCTTGCAGATTCATACTTGACGTCTTAAAGAACCTGGAGGCAAATGCGGAGTATAAGGGGTTGGATACTGAGAAGCTCGTGATAGTTCACGCTCAGGCGAAGATGGGTAGGAAGATAAGAAAGTACGTTCCGAGAGCGTTTGGAAGAGCTACACCCTGGTTCCAGCAGTTAACGACGGTTGAATTCGTTGCTGAGGAGGTGGAGTGATGGGTGTTGAAAGGAAGTTCATAAGGGATCGATTGACGAAGCTTAAAGTTAAGGAGTGGATAAGGGAGGAAGTTAAGAACGCCGGGTTTGGAGGAATAGATATAGTGAGAACACCACTTGGAACTCAGGTCAGTCTGTTTGTTGAGAGACCTGGATTGGTCATAGGAAGGGGAGGTAGAAGGATAAAGATACTTCAGGAGAAGTTGAGAGAGTTTGGATTGGACAACCCACAGCTAAGTGTTGATGAGGTTAAAAAGCCTGAGTTCAACGCACAGTTAATGTCAACGCTTTTAGCAAGGGCTTTGGAGAGGGGATGGTATTTCAGGAGAGCTGGATACAGATTTCTTTACAGGATAATGGAGGCTGGTGCGAAAGGCTGTGAGATTGAGATAAGCGGTAAGCTTGTGAGTGAAAGAGCTAGGACTGAGAAGTTCACAGCTGGAACGATAATTCATACGGGAGATCCAGCGGTTGAACTCGTTGACAAGGGTTTTGACATCGCCATCAAAAAGCTTGGAGTTTACGGTGTGAGCGTCAGGATAATTCCTCCAGATGTTGAACTTCCAGATGAGTTCAAAGTCAAGGATGTTAGTAAGGAGGAGCTTGAGGAGATAAAGAATAGGGTGATGGGATGAGGATGAAGGATATAAGAAAGATGGACAGAGAAGAGAAGTTGAAGAAGTTAAGGGAACTTGAGATAGAACTTCTAAAGTTGAGAACTAAAAAGAGGAGTGGTGCCGGACTTGAGAATCCTATGGCTATAAGGAACATAAGGAGAGACATCGCAAGGATAAAACTTGCGTTAAAGGAGGAGGGCTATGAGACCTGAGTTCATCTTGGCTCACGAGTGGATAGGTTTGGATGTTGAAGTTGTGAGATCTCCTAATCCCTGTGAGGTTGGTATCAGAGGTGTAGTCGTCGATGAGACTAAGAACACGCTCAAGATAGCCACAGAAAAAGGTTTAAAAACAGTGATAAAAAAGGGTAGAACCTTTAGAGTTAAGTTTGCCGGGAAGGTGTTGGATGTGAGTGGTGATCTCATAAACTTCAGACCTGAGGAAAGGATAAAGAGAGGACTGTTAATTTTAAAGAGAGCAAAGGGTGTTTGGATATGAAGGACATCGGGATAGATGTCAGACCACCCGATAGAGATTGCAACGATAAGAACTGCCCATTTCATGGCGATCTCGTAGTTAGGGGACAGATACTCACGGGTAAGGTTATTAAAACTTACGAAAAGACTGCAGTAATTGAAAGAGAGCTTATAAGATACGTTCCAAAGTATGAGAGGTATCTAAAAAAGAGATCAAAGATCCATGCTCACAATCCACCTTGCATAAATGCGAAGCCTGGTGATACAGTCGTTATTGCCGAATGCAGACCGATCAGTAAGACCAAGAGCTTTGTAATTGTGGAGGTGATGAAATGAGAGCTGTTAAGTCTTGCGTTCCAAGAGCTTTACCCACGGGTGCAAGGTTGGTATGTGCGGATAACACTGGGGCGAGAGAGCTTGAAATAATAGCCGTTATCGGCTACAAGGGTGTGAGGAGGAGATATCCCTCTGCCGGTGTCGGTGATATGGTTGTCGTGACAGTTAAGAAGGGAACACCCGATATAAGGAAGCAGGTTCACTATGCTGTGATAATAAGACAGAGAAAGGAGTTCAGAAGACCAAACGGAATTCGTATCAAGTTTGAAGACAATGCAGCAGTCATAGTCGATCAGAAGGGAAATCCAAAGGGAACAGAGATAAGAGGGCCTGTTGCAAGGGAAGCTGCAGAGAGATTCCCGAAGATAGGTTCAATTGCCACGATCATAGTTTAAGGTGATATCATGCCAGTCCCAAGATCGAAACAACCGAGAAAGTGGAGGAGATGGTTGTATAAGACTTCAAAGCTTCATGAAAGACATAGACTTTTACATGCTACCCTTTCGAAGGATCTAAGGAAGAAGTATGGAAAGAGGGCTGTAAGGGTTAGAAAGGGTGACAAGGTTAAAATCATGAGAGGAGAATTTGCTGGGCATGAGGGTAAGGTTGTTGAGGTTGACATGAAGAGGATTTTGATATACGTTGACGGTGTGACGAGGAAGAAGTCCGACGGAACAGAGGTTTACGTTCCCATACATCCATCGAACGTCATGATAACGAGTTTGGAGATCGATGATGTTAGGAAAAAGATTCTTGAGAGGTGATTGACATGCATCAAAAGAGGCTATCTGCTCCAAAAACGTACAAGATACCCAGAAAGACATTCAAATGGGTTGTAAAACCCTCACCTGGTCCACACAATAAGGAGGCAGTTCCACTACTCATAGTGGTCAGGGACTACCTGAAGTTGGCAGACAACGCAAGAGAAGCGAGAAGGATAATTGCAAACGGTGAGATTCTTGTTGATGGAGTTCCTAGGAAGGATTACAAGTTCCCAGTCGGACTCTTTGATGTCATAAAAATTCCAAAACTAAAAAAGAGTTACAGGATCGTTTTTGATGGAAAGGGTAGGTTCGTTCCAATTGAAATAGAAGATGACGATCTAAAGATCTACAAGATCGTAAACAAAACTGTTTTGAAAGGTGGGAAGATTCAGCTCAATCTTTTTGATGGAACAAACCTGCTTGGTGACAACACTTACAAAACGAAGGATAGCATTCTAGTCAAGATTCCGAAAAAGGAGATAGTTGAAAGGTTACCTTTTGAAGTTGGTGCTTTGGTTATGATCACGGGCGGATCGCATGCTGGCAAGATCGGTAAGATGAAGGAATACAAGATTGTCAGAGGGTCTTCACCCAATCTCGTAACGGTTGATGTAGGTGGAAGAGATATAACGACTATTGTGGATTACGTGTTTGTGATCGGAAGAGATAAACCTGTGATAGATTTGGGGGTGTGATATGAATCCGATGAGAGAGATCCTACTTGACAAGGTTGTGATCAACATAGGAGTCGGTGAGAGCGGTGAAAGACACAAGAAGGCTATGACACTGATCGAACAGTTAACAGGTCAGAAACCCGTCCCAACGTACGCAACTCAAACGATCAGAAACTTTGGGATAAGGAGGGGTGAGGCTATAGGTGTAAAGGTAACGTTGAGAGGTAGTAAGGCTATGGAATTCTTGATGAAAGCTTTAAAGGTTAAAGAGTTCAAGTTGAATTCGAGATCTGTAAATGCTGGAAACTTCTCCTTTGGAATTCAAGAACACATAGATCTACCTGGTGTAGATTACGATCCAGACATAGGAATATTTGGAATGGATGTATGTGTAGTGTTGAGGAGGAGAGGTTACAGGGTCGCAAGGAGGAGAAGGTGTAGATCAAAGATCGGTAGTAAGCACAGGATCACAAGGGAGGAAACTTTGGATTGGTTGAGATCTTTGGGTGTAGAGGTGGTTTAAATGGCAGGCAAGTTGTTCGGTAGGGGTGCGAATGAGTGTAGGAGATGTGGTAGAAAGAGGGGATTGATAAGAAAGTATGGCATATACCTATGCAGACAGTGTTTTAGAGAGGTTGCATCCGAACTGGGATTTAAGAAGCTCTGGTGAGAGTATGAGTGTCGATACGATTTCAAATGCTATGTCAACGATAAAAAACGCTGAAAGGGTTGGTAAGAATAGATGTGAGATAAAGCCAGCCTCAAAGCTCATAGGTAACATCCTTAGGGTTATGAAGGAACATGGATACATAAGGAGTTTTGAATATGTAGAGGATCACAAGGGTGGGATTTACGTAGTGGAGCTGAGTGGCAGGATAAACGACTGCGGTGCAATAAGACCGAGGTTTTCTGTAAAGAAGACAGAATACGAGAAGTTTGAGAAGAGATTTCTACCAGCGAGGGACTTCGGTATCTTAATAGTTTCCACGACGAAGGGTGTTATGTCTCAGAAGGAGGCTATAGAGAGAGGATTGGGTGGAGTTCTTTTAGCTTACGTTTATTAGGTGTTGGCTATGATAGAGAGGGTCGTAGAGATTCCAGAGGGTGTCGAAGTTTCCGTTGAAGGTGATACGACAAAGGGATACATCGTTAAAGCTAAGGGTCCTTTGGGTGAGAATTCAAGGTATCTCAAGTTTAGAGGTATCTACATCGAAGTTAAGGATGGACGTGTGAGGGTTTACGCAAACGAGGATGGGAGGAGATTTAAGGCTATGGTCGGGACATTTGCAGCTCATGTGAGGAATCTAATTAAGGGTGTCAAGGAAGGGTACGAATACAAGCTCAAGGTAGTTTACGCTCACTTCCCCATAAAGCTGAGGGTTGAGGGTGGCGAAGTTATAATTGAAAACTTCTTGGGAGAGAAGCATCCCAGGAAGGCTAAGATAGTCGGTAGGTGTAAGGTTGAGGTAAGAGGGCAGGAAGTAATAGTTAAAGGGATAGACAAGGAGGAATGCGGTCAAACAGCAGCGAACCTTGAACAGGCTACTAGAATAAAGGATAAGGATCCGAGGGTGTTTCAGGATGGAATCTACATCGTTCAAAAGGGGTGAGAGTTTGAGGGAGATAGCAAGATTGCTTAGAGTTAGAAGGAGACAGAAAGCCAGGAAACCTGACTTTAGACATCCCTATGCCCATACGAAGATAAGATTGAGAGATAAAGGATGGAGAAGACCAAAGGGATTGCACAGCAAATGGAGAAAGAGGTGTGGAGGAAAGTGGAGTGGACGTGTATTGGTCAATGTGGGATTCGGTTCTCCAAAGGCTGTAAGAGGTTTGCATCCGTCTGGTTATGAGGATGTTTTGGTTTACAATGTCAAGGATTTGGAGAAGATAGATAAAGAGAGACAGGCTGTGAGAATTGCATCTTGCGTTGGTTTGAAAAAGAGGCTTGAAATTGAAGAGAAAGCTAAGGAACTTGGAATAAAGGTTCTCAACCCCAAATGGTGATAGCATGGATCTGAGATTGCAGAGGAGGTTGGCTTCCGAGATTTTGAAGTGTGGGATGAACAGGGTTTGGTTTGATCCAACGGCTTTGGATGAGATTTCATCAGCCGCAACGAAAGATGATGTGAGGGAGCTCATAGAGAAGGGTTTGATAAAAAGAAAGCCTGTTAAGGGTGTTTGCAGAGTTAGAATAAACTACAAGAAAATGCAGAAAAGAAAAGGAAGAAGAAGAGGACATGGAAGTAGGAAAGGAAAGAAAACTGCAAGACTTTCAAGGAAGGAAGCATGGATGAGGAGAATTAGGGCCTTAAGGAAGAGGTTAAGGGAACTCAGAGATAAAGGTGTCATAGACAGAAGGACATACAGAATGCTTTACATGAAGGCCAAGGGTGGAGAGTTCAGGAGCGTCGCTCATCTAAACGTTTATATAAAGCAGTTGTTATCAAGGTGACTACAATGGCCAAGGGAGCGAGGTATAAGGTTCCTTACAGGAGGAGAAGAGAGGGAAAAACGAATTATAGGAAAAGACTGAAGCTTCTCCTTTCAAGAAAGCCTAGGTTAGTCGTTAGAATAACGAATAGACGTGTCATAGCTCAGATAGTTGATTACCATCCGAGTGGAGACATCGTTCTAGTCGGTGTCGATTCAAGCATGCTCACGAGATACGGGTGGAAGGGGGATCTGAACAACACACCTGCATGCTATTTAACCGGTCATCTAATTGCTAAAAAGGCTTTAGAGAGAGGAATTGGCGAGGCCATTTTAGATATCGGTTTGCATACGCCCAGGAAAGGTGGAAGAGTTTTTGCTGTTTTAAGAGGCGCGGTTGAGGCTGGATTGAAAGTTCCGCATGATCCAAACGTTTTACCGGACGATTCTCGAATAAGGGGTGAGCACATCGCAAGTTATTATAAGATAAAGCCGGAGATGTTTAGCGAGTATGAAAGAAGAGGCTTGAAACCTACAGATCTGCCTCAACACGTTGATGAGGTTAAAGAAAGGATTTTGGGTGATGTTCATGGAGATTCCTGAAGGATGGGTTCCAAGAACTAGATTGGGGAAGCTCGTTTATGAAGGGAAGATAAAGACCATGGATGAAGTTTTGATGAGCGGTTTGCCCTTGAAGGAACCTGAGATAGTGGATGCTCTCCTACCGAACTTGAAAGATGAGGTTCTTGAGATCTCCATGGTTCAGAGGATGACAGACAGCGGTAGAAGAACAAAATTTAGGGTTACAGTGGTCGTTGGAAACATGGATGGATTTGTTGGCGTTGGTGTCGGTAAGTCTTCCCAAGTGGCTCCTGCAATTCAAAAGGCAATAAACGATGCAAAGCTTAACATCTTTAAAGTTCAGAGAGGTTGCGGTTCGTGGGAGTGCGGTTGTGGTGAACCTCACTCCATCCCGTACAAGGTCATAGGTTCCTGTGGTAGCGTAAAGATAACGCTCATGCCAGGTCCAAAAGGATTGGGGATAGTCGCAGGAGACGTTGCGAAGAAGGTGCTTGAATTGGCGGGAGTTAAGGATGTTTGGACATTTACAAGGGGACAGACCAAGACGACTGTGAACTTTGCTCAAGCGACGTTTGATGCTTTAAAAAAGACGATGTTCATTAAGAGGTGAGAGAATGGAGAACAACAGACTGTTTGCAGTGGTAAGGTTGAGAGGACAGGTTGGAGTTGCAAGGAAGATAAAGGATACGTTGGCCATGCTTAGATTGCACAAGAGATACCATTGCGTTGTAGTTCCAGATACACCATCCTACAGAGGTATGTTACAGGTCGTGAAAGATTACGTCGCATTTGGTGAGATAGATGCAAAAACTCTCGCTATGTTGTTGAGGAACAGAGGTAGAATAGTCGGGAACAAACCACTGACAGATGAATACATAAGGGAAAAGACAGGTTATGAATCCATAGAGGATTTTGCAAAGGCAGTAGTTGAAGGTAAAGCTAGTTTGAAAGATGTTCCAGGATTAAAGCCTGTTTTCAGACTTCATCCTCCAAGGGGTGGACTTAAGAATGTGAAGTGGCACTATCCTATGGGTAGTTTAGGTTACCACGGTAAGGAGATATGTAGGTTATTGTATAAGATGAGGTGAATGATGTGAAGAAGAAGGTGAAGAAGTTTAGAGGATCGAGAACCTATGGAAAGGGTAGAAACGATAGAAACAGGGGTGCAGGATGTAGGGGAGGAAGAGGAAACGCTGGAAGGCATAAGCATAAGTACATCAAGTTTATAAAGCTTGCAAAGATGGGTCTCTATCAGTTCGGTAAGTACGGTTTCACTAGACCTTTGGAGGTTACACAGAGATACAGAGATATCAATCACCTTAAGAGAACTCTTAGAGAGTTGAAGGAAAAAGGAAAACTCGACGACTATACGTACAAGTTCCTATACTCACGTCCAGATTTAAACGTTTCAGATTTGGATGAGATAGTAGATAGACTTGTAGAACTTGGATTGGCTGAGAAGAAGAATGATACCTACGTTGTCGATCTAACGATGTTGGGATACAGGAAAATCCTGGGTGGAGGATTGATAACAAAGAAGGTTGAAGTTAAGGTTGAAAAGGCTACGCAAAAGGCTATAGAGAAGATAGAGAGGGTAGGTGGTAAGGTAACAGAGGGTTGATTATGGATATAAACGATGTTTTGAGATCTCTTCAACCCTACTTTGAGAGGATTCCGAGTGTTGAGAGACCTAAGAGGCATGTTCCGTTTAAGGAGAAGTTCGGTTGGACAATTGCAATACTTTTATTATACTTTATCCTTACAAACGTTCCAGTCTTCGGCTTGGATCCATCCTCAATAGACATATTCGCCCAATATAGAGCATTCTTTGCAGGTGCAACTGGCTCCATTTTGGCTTTGGGTATAGGCCCAATAGTTACGGCTTCTATAGTATTACAGCTCTTGGTTGGTGCTGGAATAATAAGGTTGGATCTTACAGATCCAGATGACAGAGCGACCTATCAGGATTTTCAGAGATTTCTCGTATTCGTGATGATAGCATTGGAGGCAATTCCACAGATCGCTGGAGGATTTTTAAAACCAAATTTGAACGTAGCAGAGGCTTTGGGTGTTTCACCCTCAATTATAGCATTCTTAATATTCATCCAGCTTTTCATAGGTGGAGTTTTAATAGTTTACATGGATGAGGTAGTTTCGAAGTGGGGAATTGGGAGTGGTGTCAGCCTTTTCATACTGGCAAGCATATCTCAGGCGATAATAATCGGTCTGTTTAACTGGTTCAATCCAGGGGGAGGTATGCCACCGGGTGTCTTCCCAAGACTCGTTTATCTCTTTCAGAACTATCCTTTGGATTATCTTCTCTCAGCGAATGGGTTAATTACACTCTTTATAGATGGTGGAATCCTTGCCTTAATAACGACCATCATAATAATATTTCTGGTAGTTTTTGCCGAGGGGACGAGGGTTGAGATACCTTTGGCGCATCAGCTCGTTAGAGGAGCGAGGGGCAGATTCCCAATAAAACTCATATATGCAAGTGTTCTCCCAATGATATTCGTAAGAGCCTTGCAAGCAAACATAGTAGTTTTGGGCTTGATACTTTATCAAAGGGGTATAACGTTTTTGGGTGAATACGCACCCCAAACATCTCAACCTATATCGGGTTTGATGTACCTACTCTCACCCGTTAGAAGCCCATACGACTGGGTTCCGGCATTCGTTAAGGATCCTGCAAGAAACTCACTTGCTCCTTACTTTGCGGATATGCCAGATTGGATGATATATCTTCATCTCCTCGTAGATGCTACTATACTCATAGTCGGTGGAATACTCTTTGCCATATTCTGGGTTGAAACGTCTGGAATGGATGCAAAGACTGTCGCAAGTCAGATTGCAAGATCAGGATTACAGATTCCTGGATTTAGAAAGTCTCCAAAAGTTCTTGAGAGGATCTTGGACAGGTACATACCGAAGGTTACAATCTTGGGTGGAGCTTTGATAGGATTGTTAACGTTAATTGCAAACATGCTTGGAACTGTTGGAAACGTGAGCGGGACTGGTTTACTTTTAGCTGTCAGTATAGCCTATCGATATTACGAGGATCTTGCAAGAGAACAACTTACGGAGATGCATCCGATGCTCAGAAGGTTTTTAGGTGAGGAGTGATGAGGGTAGTTCAAAACATCGTCATGGTTTTGGGAATTGCATTCATGATTGGTGTTTTTTTCCCTTCGTTTAGAATGGAAATGGCACGTATCGTTGATCCCATTCTTCATCCACTATTAAGTTTGAACAAGATCCACATAGTCATATTCATCCTGGCAACATTCACAGCATTCTACTCATCTCTCATTCAGAGATACACCGTAGATTACAAGTTCATGAGACAGGCTCAGAAGAGGATATCGGACTTTCAGAAGAGATATTTCAAAGCCGTTAAGGAGAACAACAAGTTCTTACTAAAAAAGTTGGAAAAGGAGAAGGATGAGATAAATAGACTTCAAGCTGAACTCATGAGCATGAACTTCAGAACGATGTTTTACACTGTGATCGTAACGATTCCAATCTGGGTTTGGCTCTGGTATGTGATATACAACGTTCAGAATTTACCCACAGTTTATCCGATGTGGAGGGTGAACGTGACGAGTCAATTCAATGTAACAATTCCGTTCTCTGGAGAGATTCATGTAAGCGATTTTTTCGCAATACCGCTTTTTACATGGTGGATATTTTGGTACGTACTATGTTCAATAGCGGTTGGACAGGTGTTCAGGAAGATACTGCAGGAGTGATAAGATGAGGATAACGATATCTGGACTTCCTGGGAGTGGAACAACGACAGTTGCCAAGCTTTTGGCAGAGAAACTCGGTTATAAACTTATATCTGCTGGAGAAGTCTTTAGAAGACTTGCAATTGAAAGAGGGATGACTTTAGAAGAGTTTAGTAGGTATGCGGATGAGAATCCAGAGATCGATCTGTACATAGACAGGATGCAAAAGGAGTTGGCCGAAAAGGAGAAAGATGTAGTTGTTGAAGGTAGACTGTCTGGCTGGATGATCAAGGACGCATTTAAGGTCTGGATATACGCCGATCCAGAGGTTAGATACGAAAGAATAGCAAAGAGGGAAGGGATTGAGATGGGAAGAGCAAGAGTTGAGACAAAGAGGAGAGAAGAAATTGAAAAGAGAAGATACCAGAAGTATTACAGTATAGACCTTGAAGATCTAAGTGTTTATCACATTGCGATAAACTCTGGAAAGTTTAAGCCAGAAGAAATCGTTGAAATAATCTTAAAAGCTTTGGAGTTAGCGGGGAGTGGTGTAGATTATGAGAAAGAGTAGTATGATTAAGAATGCCAACATCATCAATGAGAAATTTCTCTGTCTTTTTCTTTCCTTCTCCCATGCTGTTTTACAGTCTTCACTACAAAAGTTTTTATCCGGCTCTATTGCCTTTCCACATACCAAACAGTGTCTGTGAGGAATTATTCCTGGCATACTTTACATCGTCTCAAACGTTTTTAAGTGTTATGCTGTTTGAGGTTAAGGTTCATGAAACGATTACATCACTTGGAAAACACGAACCGTTTGGCCGTAAGAGATCATGACGGTTCAAACGCCTTTAAAACACACTCTCTGAGACTTCCATACGTAACTTCAACCTTTCTAAGCTTTGGAAGGTAAGTTAAAGCCTTGCCGGAATTTGTCATCACACATCTGAACTTTCTTGTAGGTGACACGATGATGCACGTGTCTCTGAAAACCTTTACACCCTTACTTTCAAGATACATAACAACATCCTTCAAACGCTCGTAGAGGTATCGCGATAAGAACATCCAAAATTCTCTCTTAACGTTACCCAAATCCCTAACAATATTGTAAACTTCTAACACCTCATCCTTAGATAGATGAGGACAACCCAAAACTATCAGATCTGGATCACAATCGAACTTGAGTTCAACCTTATCAATTACGATCCTTTCTCTTGGAACTTCAAAGTCTTTCCACTCTGGAGTCTGCTCAAAAACGTGAAAAATTGAGATGTTTCCGGTTGATGCCAAGCTGGCACCTAAAGCCTTAAGTTCGTACTCTTTAAGTTTTCTCTTAAATTTAAAAATCGGGATTTCATCTATCTCACTACCAATTTTATATCCGACAATCGAAGGATCACAGTCACATTCAACCTTAACGAGAACGTTTGGAGATCTGTTTTCCTTGATATGTAATCCGTAATACGGTGTTTTTCCAATTACAGCACTCGCTAAGGCACTTATACCGCTCTCCCTGTTCGTCCTGGCACCTAAAATGGAGTTTGCATAGATGACTGCTGAGGATTCTGACCAGGCTAAATGATCTCCGAAATTTGGTTTGTGTATGTAATAAGGTGTGCATGTCAGAGTAAGTTCTGCACCCATACGTTTGAATACGTTTAGAATCTCCATCTGTTTTCTAAAGAATTCTTCATCGATCCCCATCTCTCTCCATCTATCTAAATCAATTCCGGCTGGATTTATCGTTGTCTTTACTGTAAACTCAACGTTTAAATTCTTTAACCATTCAAGTCCCTCATCTCCGATGTTCTTATATGAAACCCCAGATATGTGAGCAGACTTTATAGGAATCAACCTCTCGGCATCAAAAATCTCACCTAAAGCTAAGAGAATCTCCATACACTTTGAAACACCATCTCCCCTTTCAAGCAGTTTTTCCTCCTCTTTTGTCAAGAACATCATTTGACGTATTCTCTCAGGTATAAAGGTTTCCTTCCCCTAAGCTTGCTAACTTTCATGCTTAAATTTATCCTGTCCGTGTACGGACAATTGATGTAGTGATAAACAGCTTCGCTTAAGGCATCCTTTATCGTCTCCTTACCGCTCCTAGCTTTTAAAATCTCAACTATTTCAATTGGGAGGGGAACCTGAACGATCTTCAGCTTCACGCAAATACTTTTTTCTTAGCATTAAAAAAGTTTCTACATGTGATCTTCTCAACATCCTTTTTAACACCCAGATGTATCTGGATGGCCTCGACTATCATCCTCTTTAAGCTTTCACTCGGTCTTCCCAAGACGACGTTTTCACAAAACGTATCTACATAAACATAAAATGTCTCACCGTCATATTCAAACTCTGCTCTTTCATCTCCCTTCTTCCTAATCACAAACGGATAGAGTTTGCATGCTACCGGCTTAAGTTCACCTTGCAGTATACAAAGTCTGTTGTATTGGAAGGGGCATTTACCGTTCACTTTCTTGATGTAGAATCTACCAAACCTCTCTTCTACAAAACCGCTCCATTTCAATTTCAAGTATTCGTACGGTTTTAGAGGAACCACATACTCATCACAGCATTTACCGCATGCAACGCAATGCCAATCTTTAACAATCTTCCAAGGAACTCTCATGAAAATTTTGTTTAAACGTTTTGATTAAGTCGTTTTCGGTCAAAAAACATCGTCAAACTCAACAAACTCCTCAGGCAAATCCTCCAAAAGCCCTGCTTCATCTAAGACTTTATTGTCGATATATATGGGACAACCTATTCTGACGGCAATTGCTATGCTATCGCTAGGTCTTGCATCGACTTCAACCTCATAATCATTATATTTAAGGACAACTCTTGCATAAAATGTGTTATCGACAAGATCATCTATAACAACCCTTTCAACCCTTGCGTTCAACTTACCGATTATATCGACGAGAAGATCGTGTGTCATGGGTCTTGGGGGGATTCTATTCTTTAACGCAGAATTTATTGCCATAGCCTCAGCCAGGCCAATGTATATCGGTAGTAACCTCCCGTCCTCGCTTCTCAAAACTACAACCGGAGAAACTCCAAGAAGACTTCTTGCTGCAAATACACCATACACTTCCGCAACCAACTCCATTGAATCTTAATCTATCCCAACTTATTAACCCTTTCGCTTGAGGATCTTTCATCTTAAATATTTAAAGTTTCACAGAAATTTAAATATTCAAGATTGGTGTTTGAGCTTTATGAAAAGATCGATTGAAGAGATCAACGAGAAGATTGTAAAGGGTGACGTCTGTGTCGTTACGGCCGAAGAGATGAAGGAGATAGTTGAAGATCTTGGAGAGGAAAAAGCTTTTAAGGAGGTTGATGTTGTAACGACCGGAACTTTTGGAGCTATGTGCTCCTCAGGAGCATTCTTCAATTTTGGTCATTCTGATCCACCGATAAAGATGAAGAAGGTCTGGTTAAACGATGTTGAAGCTTACACTGGGATTGCAGCTGTGGATGCTTATCTCGGTGTCACTCAGCTCTCCGAAACGAGAGAAGATTACGGTGGTGCTCATGTGATTGAAGAACTTGTAAGTGGTAGAGAGGTTGAACTTAAGGCTATCGGCTATGGAACTGACTGTTATCCGAGAAAGAGTATCGTCACTGAAATATCTCTTGAAGACATAAACCAGGCTGTCATGGTTAATCCTAGGAACGCTTACCAGAGATACAAGGCTGCAACAAATTCATCCGACAGGATCTTAAGAACTTACATGGGGACACTATTACCTCACTTTGGAAACGTAACTTTTGCTGGTTGTGGCGAAATATCTCCATTGAGTAACGATCCAGAGTTTAGGACGATTGGAATTGGGACGAGGATATTTCTATGTGGAGCGAAGGGATACGTGATAGGTGAAGGGACGCAGCATTCACCCCCCTTTGGAACTCTAATGGTTAAGGGCGATTTGAAGGACATGAAGCCCGAGTTCATGAAGGCGATAGTCATGCCTGGTTACGGTGTAACCCTTTGCTTGGGGATAGGAATACCCATTCCAATAACGGACATCGATATGGTCAAATCTACTTCCGTGAGAGATGAAGAGATTTACACCGAAGTAGTTGACTTTGGAGTTCCAAGGAGGGACAAACCAGTTGTTAGAAAGGTAAACTATGCTGAACTTAAAAGTGGAAGGATCGAGATAAATGGTGAAGAAGTTAGGGTTTCTCCACTCTCAAGCTACTATATGGCTAGAAAGGTTATGGAGGAGCTTAAAAAGTTGATCGAAAGGGGAGAGTTCTTGCTTACAGCTCCCGTCGAGAGACTCTCAAGAAGGAGAGAGTTTAAACCGATGAGACAAAAGGAGATAAAGGTTGTAAAGAGTGTCATGACAAAGGCCATAACCGTATCACCAGATACGAGTATCGAAGAGGTAGCGAGGTTGATAATTCAAAAGAGTGTGAATCATCTTCCCGTAGTTGAGAAAGGTAAGTTGGTTGGAATAGTTACATCTTGGGATGTCGCTAAAGCTGTTGCCATGGGTAAGATTGACAAGGTCGTGGATGTCATGACGAGAAAGGTTATTACAGCGTTTCCAGATGAACCAATTGAGATTGCTGCTAGAAAGATGGAGAAGTACAACATATCAGCCTTACCAGTCGTGGATGCAAAGTTGAGAGTTTTGGGCTTAGTTACGAGTGAGGATCTTAGCAGGTTGCTGGCGAGGTGATGACATGATTCTGAGATTGAGGTTTGACGTTAGAACCAGTAGAAAACCTGTCATATCCATTGCAACTATCAAGACAAAGGCATTGATAAACATCTTGAGAGCTAACATAGGTGCAAGGAAGGGTGAGATGATAGTTGAGGTTGAGGATGAGAAGGTTAAAGATGTTGAAGAGGTCTTAAGGGAGTTTGGTGTTGAGGTTCAAGAGCTCGGTGAAGGAATAATTAAGGATGACAGTCTATGCATACACTGTGGGCTTTGTATAAGTGTATGTCCAGTTGAGGTTTTTAGATTCAATGAAGATAGGAAGGTTGTTGCGGATACCGATAAATGCATACACTGTGGAATCTGTGTTAACGTCTGTGTTACAAAAGCATTAACCCTCTACACCTGATTTAACAACTATTAGTACACTTGAAAGTATCAAGATTGCTCCTAACAACTGCTTAAATGTGAGAACCTCATTGAAGAACATGTACCCAAACATTCCAGCGGAAACGGGTTCAATCAATGCTATTATAGGAGCGTTCTCCCTTTTGCAGAACTTTATTCCATAATTCATAAGGACAAAAGGGATGGCGGTTGGAATCAATCCAAGAAAGAGAATCCAAAGTATCTTTGATTTTAAGATGTTGATACTTGTGAATGCAACTGGAGAAAGTATCAAAGATGAAAGAGCCAAAGTCACAAACGTCACATCTATTGAAGACGCAAAAGCTCTTACGTCCTTTGCAATTATGAAGTAAAGGGCGTAGCAGAATCCAGAGAGTATACCGAATATCAATCCCAAACTAAACGTACCGTACGGTGAAAGTAGAAGTATTAAACCCGTTAACGCTAAGATCAGAGAGAAAACTGAAAACTTCGAAACATCTTCACCTCTCAGCAGTACAAAGAGCATAACGTAAACGGGAGCCATGTAAAGTAGTAAAGCTGCAACTGCCATCTCAACGAGCTGAATTGAAGATATGTAAAAGAGTATCGTAAGAAGACTTATCAATGCCAACGAAATCATCTTAAAGTTTTTGAAGAGTTCGAATCTGACGAACTTTGTTAGAGGAATTAGATAGAAGAAACCAAATGTCATTCTAAAGAAAGTTATCACGATCGGATTTGCATCGATGTTCCTGACAAACACGGCTAATGAACCCATGAGCAAAGCTGAAATTGCAACGGTCAGACATCTCATCAAGTCACTTGTCCTCGATACCTCTTTCGGTTATCCTAAATATGACTTCCGCCTCTGGCAAATGAGGAGAATCTATCAACCTCGCAACCCTTAAATCACCCTTTCCCTTCCTTAGATAAACTCTGTAAGTCGCAGTATGTGCAACTATATGTCCACCTATCGGTCTTGTGGGATCTCCATAGAACGTATCTGGCTTTGCCATAACTTGATTTGTTGCAACTATCGCAGCGTTAAATATCTCTCCAAATCTCATGAGATCGTGGAGGTGTCTGTTGAGCTTTTGCTGCCTATCGGCCAGAGCACCTCTCCCAACATATTCTGCCCTAAAGTGAGAAGTTAGGGAATCAACTATGAGCAATCTGACAGATTTTCCTTCCTTAGATAACTTCTGAGCAAGTTCTTTTGCGTTGTCCACAAGTAACATCTGGTGGTTGGAGTTGTAGGCGTGGGCAACGTATATGTTCTTTAGAACATCCCTACCATCCAGCCCCTTAGCATCGGCCATCTGAATTATCCTTTCCGGTCTAAACGTCTTTTCTGTATCTATCATGATTACAGCCCCTTCCAGACCACCTTCATCCCTTGGAAGTTGAACGTTCACGGCAAGCTGGTGACATATCTGCGTCTTACCACTCCCAAATTCACCGAAAAATTCTGTTATAGCCTGTGTTTCAACTCCACCACCTAAAAGTGAATCTAAAGCCTTACTCCCAGTAGTGATCTTACCTATCTCCTGCCTTCTTTGGAATATCAGTTCGCCACTCTCAAATCCACCTATATTTGCAAACTTTCTTGCAGCCGTTATTATCTTTAAAGCTGTGGCTTCGCCAATATCAGCTACTGCACTCAACTCAGCTGGTGAACTTACAGCAATGAGTTCTATACTTTCATATCCAGCTTCTCTCAATTTTTCAGCTATTGCAGGTCCAACTCCTGGAAGATCTTCCAAATCTATCGTTTTAGTGTTACTTTCCTTCATATTTTCATCACCCGCTATCGTTATATACACGATACACTCAGATTATATTGCTCCGTCTCTCACGCCCGATTGACAAGCATGATATCGGGTCGGTTGACGGAGCAACATTTCACATATCATCACCCTCAGCCTATTTTAAGATTTTGCCAGCTCATTAAATCAATTTAAGGAACAATCTAAACATAGCTCTCATCTCAAAGTTTTCTTCATTAGTGTTAGCTCATTACTCAAAGCCTTACACATCAAACCAGTGCATTCATCTATTATAAATGAATTAAATAATTTAAAAATTTAAATTGTAATCACTATTAAAATTGAACTTTTTTCAAAGTTAGATCGAGAAGAGTAAAAATTATATAACTATATTGTTGTTTCACATACATGGATGTGGGGGACATTCTATTGAAAAACGATGTAAAGCAGGTTCTCTGTGCATTCTCAGATGTGAGGGGCTATCTAATGACGTTCTCAATTCCAGCAAGGGAGTTTATAAATGGAGATGCCTTGGACGGTATAGGGTTTGATGGATCTTCCATTAGAGGTTTTAAGACGATAGAAGATAGCGACATGGTCTGGAAACCCGATCTGGAAACATTAAGGATAATACCCTGGATAAACGATCCTATTCATAAATCCGCAATAATCTTTGGAGATGTTTATGAAGCGGGTGGAGAGGTTTTGGCGGATTGCGATCCAAGGGGTTTCGTTGCGAAGAAAGTTCAAAAGAAGTTGGCTGAGAAGGGTATGTCTGCAATTTTTGGCCCGGAGATCGAGTTCTTCGTCTTTGAAAGTCTTGATCCACTTAAAATATCCTGGGATCTTTGGGTTTCACCGAACGGTGGAGTTGGGGACTCTTGGGGTCCACCAAGAGTCGTTCCGGAGAGTCCAGAGATAAGAACTGGTAAAAACTTCTTGATAAGACCTAAAGAAGGATACTTCAGACCTCCACCAGAAGATACGACAGTTGAATACAGAAACGAGCTTGTTTATCACTTAGAGAAAATGGGCGTCATTGTTGAATACCACCATCACGAAGTTGCCACCGCTGGTCAGATCGAACTCGATTTCAAACCAAAGGAACTTGTCCAAGTTGGAGATGCTTTTTACATATACAAGTTTGCAGCTAAAAACATTGCAAAGATGAGAGGATGGATTGCCACGTTCATGCCAAAACCACTCTATTTAGACAACGCAAGTGGCGTGCACGTTCATCAGAGCCTTTGGGAGGGTGAACCTTTTAAGGGTGAAAACTTGTTTGCAAATCCCGAAGATGAGTTTGGTTTGAGCCAGACCGCAAGGTACTACATAGGAGGATTGCTTGAACATGCAAAGGCCTTAACTGCTCTCTGTTGTCCTACCGTGAACAGTTACAAGAGGTTAGTTCCAAGATTTGAGGCACCGATATACATCTGTTGGAGCCCGAGAAACAGGTCTGCACTTGTAAGGGTTCCGATGTATCTTAAAAAGCCATCCCTGGTAAGAGCGGAATACAGGGGAGTAGATCCGAGTTGCAATCCGTACTTGGCCTTGGCTGCTATGGTTGAGGCTGGTTTAGATGGAATAAAGAAGAAGATAGATCCAGGTGATCCCGTAATAAAAGATGTTTACAAACTCTCTCCAAGGGAGAGAAGAGAGCTTGGAATTGGTAAGTTACCGACAACGCTCAGAGATGCTTTGGATCATTTGGCGAGTGATGAGGTAATTCAAAGGGTCTTAGGATCGCACATATTCGATGCCTTCATGAGCATAAAGACCGATGAGTGGAACCAATACTGTCTATATATAACGCCTTGGGAGTACATGAAGTACATGGATATTTAAAAATAAATTTTTTAATTAAATCGATGGTGTTAATCTTCGATGATCTGTTTGAGTGATCTTGTTGAGTCAAGCAAAAGATTTAAAATAAATGCTGTAAATTAATTCAGTTGCATGGAGTCAGTTGATCTTGTTGAACTACTGTTAACTGCGGAGATATATAACAGGTTTGAGGAACTTACGGAAGACGATATACCAAAGGATTTGAGAAAGGTTTTTTATGGTAAGAACGGTATCACGAGACCCTTGATAGTTAAATACGATGTTGCAAAGAAGGTTGTGAAAGATGTCGGTAGAGCTCTAAAGAACCTTCCTTTCGTAGATTACAACACGATAACAAAACAGATAAAGCTTACATCATTCGATTTGGCTGTTAGATGGTTTTCACAGAGAGCTTTAGATAGGATCGAGAAAAACCCTATACTTGCGTACTACTATCAAAATTACAATTCCCTGAACGTTTCCTATGAGAAGGCCAAGAAGATGAACAAGCCAAAATACAGTGATAGGGAGTGGCTCATGTGTGTGCTGGCAGATCTTGAGAAGAACAAGGAGACATCGGAGATGTTAAGTCTTGTGAGAGTTTACTCTCCAGAAGACATAAGAGTTGACATATCTGACATAGCATTAACGGATGAGCAGATGGATGAGATAAGAAAGATCGAGATAGCTCTTGAGGAAAGAGAGTTTTTAAAAGAGATTGGTTTAATAGATATCGGGAAGCTTATATTTATAGGTCCGCCTGGAACCGGAAAAACTACGACAGCAAGAGCTTTGAGTAGAAAGCTTGAGTTACCACTCGTTGAAGTAAAGCTCTCCATGATAACATCACAGTATTTAGGTGAAACATCGAAGAACATAGAGAAGGTTTTTGAACTTGCAAAGATTCTCAGTCCCTGCATACTCTTCATAGATGAGTTTGATTATGTCGCAAAGACGAGGACAAGCGATGAGCATGCTGCTGTTAAGAGGGCTGTGAATACGCTTCTAAAATCGATAGATGAGATAAACCTCGTTGAGGATGGAGTCATACTGATAGCTGCAACAAACCATCCAAATTTGCTTGATCCGGCTGTTTGGAGGAGGTTTGATAAGGTAATAGAGTTTCCAGAGCCTTCCGAGAATTTGAGAAGGAGGATATTTGAAATAGTTCTGGCCAGAGTCCCAGGGTGTTACGATATAAATGAACTCGTTAAGTTAACTGAAGGATTCACGGGTGCAGATATAAAACTCGTTGTGAGAGAGGCAGTTCTGAGGGCGTTACTTGAAGGTAGAAAGGAGATAACTCAGAGAGATCTCGTATCGGCGATTGAAGATGTCAGAGGAAGGTTAAATCTTAAAAGGTAAAATTTTTACATCGATAGATGTAACATTTATCGAGCGGGGGTTGCCGAGCCAGGAAAAGGCGCGGGATTCAGGGTCCCGTCCCGTAGG